>JARRRH010000051.1:0-5972 GCA_037380925.1 Deltaproteobacteria bacterium
TGTTCTTGTCAACCTCAGTTTCTGTCGCACATTTTGAGATACCGGCACAACCCGAAAACCGGTTACGACCGCTAGAGGGACAAAAAGCTTGATTGAAACCTGGATTGCGTTTATCTATAATCATTTCCAACAGTGTTTGAAACCGTGCCGTGTTGTTGACTTCAACCATGAATGATTATTTCTTCGCAAGGGGTAGCTTAAATTCTCTGGAATGTTGGTTGGTATTCCAGACTCCACTCCTCCCGATTGTCCTTTTCTCTAATTTTTTAAAGCAATTCCAGCACTGTCCCCGTTTCGAGCATCACCCTGTACGACGGGTTTGAACTGGTGAACCGGATGAACTCTTTTGACGGTAAAACACACTATCCCTACGTGCTCGATCACAAACCGGGATTTTTCCTGACTTGGTTTCTGTACAGGCTCTTCAAGAAGGTTGATCTTGACGAAAACGCCAAAGAAGGCCTGAAACAGATGCAGAAGGAAGGCACGGTTGTCTATTCAATCAAGTACAGAGGGCAGCTGGACTACCTGCTTTGCCACTACAATTTTCGAAAGAGGCGGCTTCCTTACCCCAAAGTGGCTTTTGACCTTAATATTTCCATGCTATTACCCTTCAAGCAGTTTGTAAAGCTAATTTTCTCGCAACTCGCCTTTCTGTTCAAATACGGCAGGCAACCAAACCCATACCAGACGGGCTTTTACGAGACAGCCATAAAAAAAGGAATCACATCCCTGGTTTTCCTCGTTGATCCCAAGCGTTTCGTGCGAAAATTCGTTCATGCGGAAAAGGATCCCCTCCAATTTCTTCTAGAAACCCAACGGGAGATGGAACGGCCCGTGTTCCTTGTGCCTCAGCTCATTCTGTACGAGAAGGGGCCTGAAAAGGATTACGCGACGCTTGCCAACATCCTATTTGGGTACAAGGAACAGGCGGGCATCATTAGAAAGATCGTTCTCTTTTTCAGGCATCATCGTCAAGCCTTTATCGGCTTCGGTCAACCATTGAATCTCAAAACCTTCCTGGAAAACCAAGATCAGACAAGACCGCTCTCGGAAATGGCGACAGAGGTCAGGAACATTCTCATCGAAAGCATTGATAATCAGAAAAGGATCGTACTCGGCCCCATCATGAAATCACGACAACAGCTTAAAGAAATCGTGCTCATGGATGAAAGGGTCAGAGAAAGAATTGAGCAAATGGCTTCGGCTCAGAAAAAGGGCGTACACCAGCTCCGGAAGATTGCGGGCGAGTTTTTTGATGAGATTGCTGCGGATTACAACATCACCTATGTTCAACTCTTCCATCTCAATTTGTCTTGGCTCTGGAAGAGAATTTTCGAGCAAATCGATGTGGACCCGTCCGGCCTAGCCATGGTGAGAGACTGGGCCCGGAAAGGGCCCTTAATTTTTGTGCCCTCACACAAAAGTCATATCGACTATCTCATCCTGAATTATGAGCTTTTCAAATATCACATGCACATTCCCAGAATAGCCGCCGGCAAGAACCTTGCCTTTTGGCCCATGGGGCATATTTTCAGAAAGACGGGCGCCTTTTTTATTCGCCGCTCTTATCGTTTCAAACATGCCAAACTCTATGTGGAGGTCTTTAACCGTTATATTAAGGCCTTGCTCCAGGAAGGCCATCCTATTGAGTTCTTCATTGAGGGCGGCCGAAGTCGAAACGGTAAGCTGGTTCTGCCTAAAACGGGCTTCCTCTCCATTCTTCTCCAAGCTCATCGTGAAGGTTACTGCCGGGATTTGATCTTCGTGCCTGCATCAATCATTTATGACCGGATCATCGAGGAAGGATCCTATCGCAAGGAAATCGAAGGGGGCTCAAAGGAAAAAGAAAGCCTGAGCAAAATTATCGGGGCCAGAAGGTTTCTGAACAAGCGCTACGGCACCATATACTTGCGCTTCGCCGAGCCTTTTTCACTCAACGAGTACCTCTCCGAAACGCCCTTACCGGAATCCGAGACTGTACAAGGACTTGCCTTCCACCTGGTCAGAGCCATCAACGAGGCCTCTCTGGTCACTCCCCTTTCCCTCATTGCCACAGCAATTCTGGGCAATCATCGGAAGGGCTTTCTTCTCAGCGAATTGACAGAGACGGTAGACATACTCCTGGATTTTTTGAAGAGTCGGAACATCCCCACTGTGTCCTCTCTCACCGACGCATCATCGGCTGTTCAGGAAACCCTGTCCCTTTTGATCAACTGGAAGATGGCGGACACGCTGGACGGCGGCGATAGCGACGAAGAAACCTTCTACTTTGTGGACGAAGATAAGAAAGTCGAACTCGAATATTACAAGAACAACGTGGTCCACTTCTTCATTCTCCATGCTTTCGTGGCCTCGTCCCTTATGAGCGGCCAGGAAGAGCACAAACGGATGGACTCCATTAAAAGGGACTGCACCTTTCTCAAGGATCTTTTCAGAAATGAGTTCGTCTTTGACGAGGAATCTTTCGAACAAAGGGTGGAATCGGCCGTTGCGTTTTTCCTCAACGCCGGGTTTTTGTCGCAAGGTGAGAAAGACGGGAGCTACAAGGTCACAAGACTCGGCTTCGAAAAGCTGACCATTTGGGGAGCGCTGAACAAAACGTATCTTGAGTCCTACTGGATTGCTTGCAAGACGGTCGCGCAGCGCCGAGATCTGGAAGGGAAAACAGAGGAACTCCTGAAACAGATGGACTATCTGGGTAAACGATTTTACAAGCTGGGCATTGTGGAGCACATCGGCGCTTTGTCCCGCCTTAACTTCACAAACGCTCTGGAATTCATCAGGAAAGACATTCTCAGGCCCCGCCCGGATTCAAAAGAAGAAGAGGCCGACATTTCCGAACGCCTTTCCCAGCTTGCGCAGAGAGTGTATGAGCTTAGCCGCTTCGCTCCCTGAGAAGCTGTCGGAAAACGTGCATCTGAGGCGTTGCGCTCATCCTTCGTCACTGCAACGTACGTTCATGTACGTCTCATTCCTCAGGATTTCGCGCGCCTTGCATCTGCACGTTTTCCAACAGCCTCTAAAATTTCTCTGTTGGGGCAGGCTCGGAGTCTGATGGAGCAATGGAGCAAAGGAGTGAGGCGGTACGAGTTACCCATATCTTCGATTACACGAACCGATACTCTCTTTCCTTGAGCTTGGCATGGGCTGCCGCAAGCCTTGCTATGGGGACTCGGGGCGGAGAGCATGAAACATAGCTCATCTCGATATGGTGACAGAATCGGATGGCGTCGGGATGTCCTCCGTGCTCACCGCAGATGCCGACTTTCATCTCGGGCCTTGTCTTCCTGGCCCACTCTACCGTGATGGACATCAAACGCCCGACGCCTTTGATGTCTAAAATCTCAAAGGGATTGTGCTGCAAGATGCCGCGCTCGTTGTAAAGAGGCAGGAATTTGTTTTCCGCATCCTCTCTTGAAAAAGAGAAGGTCGCCTGAGTCAAGTCGTTGGTCCCAAAGGATATGAACTCAGCCAGTTCGGCAATCCGGCCCGCCCTCATACAAGCCCTCACCACCTCCACCATGGTACCGAACTTGTATGGCACTTTGATGCCGAATTTCTCTTCTACTTCTTTGTGAATCCGGACCATGTGCTTATGAACAAACACCAGTTCCTGAAGCGTACAAACCTGAGGGACCATGATTTCGGGAGCCACCCGGCCTTCTTCATTGATATACTCGGCAGCGGCTTCCAATACCGCCCGGATCTGCATATTGTAGATCTCGGGATATGTAATACCGAGCCTCACACCCCGGTGTCCAAGCATGGGGTTGGTTTCCGACAGGGATCTCACCTTGTCTAGCACAGCTTCCTTGTTCGTAATGAGCGCCTCGGCCAGGTGCTTACCCTTGAGCTCTTCGAGACCGTGGGTGATGGTCTCCAGGTTTGCAGCGTACTTCTTGTGAAGTTCAGGATCCAGAAGCTTAAGGGTGTCCGGCAAGTTGGCCATGCCGTCTACCGTATTTCTCAGATCCCTGAGATGGGCGATCTCCCTGGAAAGCTCTTCTTCGCGAGGCAAAAATTCGTGGATCGGGGGGTCAAGAAGCCTCACAGTGACCGGGAGCCCGTCCATGATCCGGAAGATCTCTTTGAAGTCCTCCCTTTGAAAGGGCAGGAGCTGATCCAGATATTTCTGCCTCTCTTCAGTGGTGTCCGCCAGGATCATATCCTGCACCACAGGAAGCCTTTCCGGCTGGTTGAACATCCTTTCCGTGCGGCAGAGACCAATGCCCATCGCCCCGTATTTCTTCGCCCTTTCTGCTGCTTCGGGTGCGTCCGCATTGGCCATGACCTTCAACTCACTGACATCGTCGGCCCATTCCAGAAGCACAAGAAGGTCTTCAACGAATTCCGGTTCCACCGTGGGAACAGTGTCCTTATAGACATTCCCGGTACTGCCGTCGATGGTGATCACATCCCCTTCCCGGAGGGTCAGACCTGAGATGATTGCTTCCTTGGCCTGCTGATGGATAACGATCCCCTCACAACCGGAAACACAGGGCTTGCCCATGCTCCTGGCCACCACGGCTGCATGGGAGGTTTTGCCGCCCCGACTGGTCAGTATCCCCTGGGAAGCAAAAAAACCGTGGATATCCTCCGGTTTGGTTTCCTCCCTCACGAGAATCACCTTTTCACCGAGCTTTGCCTTTCTTTCAGCCCTGTCCGCATCGAAAACAATATTGCCGGAGGCCGCCCCCGGAGAAGCAGGCAATCCCTGGGCTAGAACCGCGACCTTTGCTTTGGGATCGAGTCTTGGATGAAGGAGTTGGGCCAGCATATCCGGCTGAATCCGGAGGATGGCCTCTTTTTCGCTGATGAGCCCTTCGTTGACCATGTCAATGGAGGTCTTTATGAAGGCGGCGGCATTCATCTTGCCGTTTCTTGTTTGGAGACAGTAGAGCTTTTTCTTCTCAATGGTGAATTCGAAATCCTGCACCTCCCGATAGTGGTTTTCCAGGGTATGCCTGAGCTGTTCCAGTTTCTTATAGACCCCCGGCATTTCTCTTCTCAGTTTGCTGACCGGTTTTGGCGTTCGAATGCCGGCCACCACATCTTCCCCCTGGGCGTTGATCATATATTCCCCGTAGAGCCGATTTTCCCCTGTGCCCGGGTTTCTTGTGAAGGCCACACCCGTGCCGCTGTCATTTCCCATGTTCCCAAAGACCATGGTCATCACATTGACCGCTGTTCCATTTGCCATATCAGGGGTTATATTGAATTCTTTGCGATAATCTACGGCTCTTCTGCCCATCCAGGATTTGAAAACCGCCTCCACGGCAATTTCCAGTTGGGAGAAAGGGTCCTGAGGAAAGGACTGCTTTGTCTTTTCTTTGACCAGGCCGGAAAAGCCCTCGCATGCTTCCTTGAGTGCTTTCCCATCCAACTCGACATCATTTTTGACTTTATATTTCCCTTTTATGCCTTCGAATATACTGTCAAAATGTTCATCATCAATTCCGAGGGCAACGGAGCTGAAAAGCTGGATCAACCGGCGGTAGGCATCATAGGCAAATCGCTCGTTTTGGGTCATTCTGATGAGACCCTTCACCGTCTCATCGTTAAGGCCGAGATTGAGAATCGTATCCATCATGCCGGGCATGGACATGGCGGCTCCCGATCTCACGGAGACAAGGAGGGGATTGTCGGGAGCACCAAACTCTCTTCCCGTCTTTTGTTCAAGTTCTTCCATGGCCGCCCTGATCTGGTCCATCAATCCCGGGGGAAGCGCCTTCTTTTTCTGGCCCAAATAGGTGAGGCAAGCCTCTGTTGAAATAACGAACCCCGGGGGTACCGGAAGCCCTATCTGGGTCATGCCACAGAGATTCGCCCCTTTACCCCCCAGAAGCTTTTTGTTCTTGGCATTGCCTTCCTCAAAGTTGAACACATATTTTTTAGGTCCCATCGTTCTCCCCTCTTTCCTTTTTCCTAGTGTGTTCAAACAAATAAGCCAGCGCCAGGAGGATTAGAGC
>JARRRH010000051.1:5994-16790 GCA_037380925.1 Deltaproteobacteria bacterium
AAGAATGAAAGTGTGAGGCGAAGAAGAAAACCGGTCAAAGACTCTCCTCATTCTTCGAGCTTTTCGATTCTATGATGATTTCTTGAAGGGAATCACTTTGGCGGACTTTTCGCCACCCTCCGGTTCCGGGGATTTTCTCGTTTCCCCGGGTTCTTCCTCGCCTCCAAGAGGACCAATCTTCTCCATTTTCACAGGTTGGCCGCCCATGGTAAAGGGCGTGCCGTTAAGGTACTCTTCTCGTAAGATCCAGCTTACGACTTGCGCGGGTATGGTCAACAGCCGCAGGGTCACCTGGTACCAGCCCCTTTTATGATCCGCCGCAATGTCTTCGATTCGGGCGTACAGTGCGGGTTCATCCCGGTAATAAATGAGGACCACATCCCCTTCCCGGTTTGGAGACTTTTCAGAAGACATTCCCGTTCAATCCCTTCCTCAGCACCCGGGGTGTTTACTCACTGTCCCTGATCACGCTTCCTGGATCTGTTCTGAGTTTCTCCAGCTTTTCGTCGAAGCCGGAACCCAGATCCACCCCCAGCTTCCGGGCCCTTTTTTTCGCCGCCAGACCGATGTTGCGGCTGTCCCTGTAAAAACTGTCGCTCCGGGCGTCCTTGGAACTAAACGCATCCAGGCGATCTTGCTCCGAAACGTGGTAGACCACCTTGGACAGGAGTCTCCTCGGTTTCCTGGTCCCGCAATGTGGACAGGCAAGCCCTTTTTCTTCAGTCGCCTTCATGACCAGAACCTGAAATTGCGCCGTGCACGACCGGCATTCATATTCGTAAATAGGCATCTTTCCTCCTTAGGCGATCTGAAATGGGAAAAGGCACGGAATTTCAGCTCAAACATTAACACAGCGCTGAGAGGCAGGCAAACGCAAAGCATCAAGGGATGAATTCCCGTCATAGGGACAGAGGAAATTAACATTTGACTATTAGTACTCTTTACCCTATATTTCAAGCGCCGATCTCAGGACGGTGATCCATTGTCGCTCATTGCCAGCAATTCCCCGGTGGTAAAGCTCCAAGTCCAGGGCTCACGGTACAAGTATGTAAGCCGGAAAACTTTCCAGCAAGGCTTCTGAGGGTGACAGGACGTGAATCCTCCTCCGTCGCTGAATGACAACCCACTATCGTTCCACAGGGACCCATGAGACAGAGCGCCCATTTCTTCACCACTTCCGCAAGCAGAAGTATCTGTTTCAACGCCCCTTCCAGCCTAAGCAATAAACTCAAATTAATCACTGAAAAGGCATGTTGCACGCCTCTCATCTTCACAAATTGTTCTTGTAAGGTCGTTGCGACAGCCGGCCACCCATTGAAAGGAGGTCCTTATGAAAAGAAGAACTTTGATCCTAATGGGAACTTTTACAGTCATCTCGGTACTGTTGGCCACAACACAGGCCTTCGCCGCCTCAAAAGTTGTGATCGGCCATCCCGCTTGTCTTTCAGGAAAATACGCGAAGGCCGGAGAACAGGCTCTCGGGGGAGTAAAGGCCTGCGTTGATTGGGTTAACAGTGTTTACGGAGGCGTGAAGACAGGGGGGAAGAAACTTCCTCTCGAATATAAATATTATGACTGTGAGTCAAAGAAGGAGGGGGTGACAAGCCTCATTGAACGACTCGTCACTTCAGACAAGGTCAACGTCGTTTTTGCCCCTTATAGCTCCGGTCTCACCCTTCGGGGAGCTCCGGTGGCAGAAAGCTATCGCATGTTATATATGGATCACGGCGGTGCAAGTAACACCATTTTTCGCCAGGGGTTTCTTTACATCGTTCAGACCATCGGCCCTGCAACGAGGTATCATGTAGGCACTCTGGATATGATCCATAAAATCGATCCGAGTGCAAAGAGGGCGGCCCTGGCTTACGAAGACGATGAATTTGCCAGGATGGTGATGGAAGGCGCCGAGGAGCATGCCAAGAAGCTCGGGTTCGACATTGTGTTCCAACGCACCTACCCCAAAGGCGTGACAGATCTGACGCCTCTTCTCTCAGCCCTAAAGGCTGCAAAGCCGGACTTCATCATTGGCGGCGGGCACTTTGAAGACGGCCAGCTCTTCAACCGTCAAATGGCGGATCTCGACTTGGACGTCAAAGCCCTTTCGTTGATCGCAGCAGCAACCCTTCCCGCCTTCTACAAAGCCTTGACAAGCATGGCTGAAGGGGTGATGGGACCTTCTCACTGGGAGTACGGCGTGAAATATTCAGAAGCCGAGGCTAAGAAGGTGGGGCTGCCCTGGATCGGGCCGAGCCAGGATGAATTCGTGGCCCTGTTCAAAAAGGCTTTGGGCAAGGACATCATTCCCGATTACCATGCCGCAGAGGCCGGTGCGCAGGTTTTGGCCTATACCCTGGCTGCCGAGAAGGCCAACTCCCTTGATCCGGAAAAAGTCCGGGCGACTCTGGGAGAGCTCAAGTTCATGTCTTTTTATGGGGGTTGGGATATTGACGATACAGGACTCCAGGTTGGTCACACCATGGTGGACGTGCAATGGCAAATGGGGAAGCGGATCATCGTTTGGCCTCCAGAGGCCAAAACCGGCGATGTGGCCTATCCCATGCCTACTTTTGAGGAAAAGGCCCAAGGCAAGGTCGCGGTTCCGAAATAGGAGAAAATCCTGGCCACCACCGGGCGGTTCTCAGCCCGGTGGTGGCCTTTCCACACCCGATAGGCGGTAGCCTGAGGAGATCTGAGAATGGTGTTTGAACAGCTCGCCGGAAACCTGATCCAGGGTGTTGTGCTCGGTGCTGTGTACGGTATGGCCACCATGGGTCTCAGCCTCATTTTTGGAGTCTTGAAAGTGGTCAATGTGGGCCACGGGGCCTTCATTATGGTGGGTGCGTTCGTTACCCTATGGTCGTTCACAGCCCTGGGGATTAATCCGATCCTCGCCTTACCGATTGCCTTTGCCGTAGGCCTGGCCCTGGGGCTCATTTTTTTCTACACCAGCATGAAGAGGTTGCTCAAGGCCCCGGAGCTGGCCACACTTCTGGTCACTTTCGCAATGGGCATCCTCCTCGAAGAAGTTGTGAAGCTCGTGTTCGGGTCTGAGTTCCGAGGGTACAATTGGGTTGTCGGCAAGGTAAGTCTCGGCGTGACGGTTCTGCCCATGTCGAAGCTCTATGCTTGTATCGGGAGCGTGATCATTGCGGTGCTGCTCTATCTCTGGTTCAACAGAACAAGGGCGGGATCCGCGGTGAGAAGCGTGGTGGAGGATGACGAAGGAGCAAGGGTCTGCGGCGTCAACGTGGGGGGCACCTACGCGTTGAGTTTTGCCCTCGGCATCGGCCTGACCGTGGTGAGCGGCGTTCTTGTCACCATGTTCATTCCCGTGGGGATTAACCCCTACATGGGTGGCGGGTACACTCTGAAGGCTTTTGTCATTGCCGTATTGGGCGGGCTTTCTTCGCCCTATGCTGCTTTTTTCGGGGGATTGGTTTTTGGTCTTATTGAAAACGGCTCGTACACATTGTTTGCCTTGCTTCCCGGCGTAGAGCCTTTTGCTCTGACCCGCTTTTTGTCTTTCTTGATTCTCTTGGTCATTCTTCTGATTAGACCGACCGGACTCCTGAAAGCGAAATAATGAAGAACACGATTCCGAAATATTACCCTCTGATACCGGTGTTCGGGGCCTATTTGGTCTTGTTTTTGATTGGGAAGAGCATGCCCGGGATGTGGCAACTCGTGGCCATGCTCCTCTTTTACTGCGCTCTGGGGCAGGCCTTCAATATTTTCCTGGGCATGACCGGCTATGTCGATTTCGGGTACGTGGCGTTCATGGGAGTGGGAACATACGGCATGGCGCTGGCCATTACTCGGCTTGCCCACATCGAAGGATTGGGCGTCTTCATAATCGTCCTCGGTTTCATGCTTGCCCTGGTGATGTCCTCCCTCCTATCCGTAGCCGTAGGCGCAGTGGCGCTCAGGCTCAGAGGGGCCTACTTCGCCATTGCCACGATCGGCGTGAACGAGGGGTTCAGATTTCTCATCGAAGGGGCAAGAATCTGGAATGGTTCGGAAGGCATGATATTCACCGCCCAGCTCAATCGGATTCTGGGAAGAGACGCAGCCAGTGCCCTGTCCACCTTCTGGGCGGACGTGATGGTTCTGATTATCGCTGCACTCGCCGCATTCATAACCCTCTATTACATGAGAAGCAAGATCGGATACGCGTTGACCGCCTTGAGGGAGGATGAGGATGCGGCAAAGGTAATGGGCATCAACGTGACCAAATATAAAATCATTGCCTTTATCACAAGCGCTTCCTTCGCCGGTCTGGTGGGTGCGACCTCGTGGGCCTTGAAAACACCTTATGTGTTTCCTCCCGAAGTTTTTGAGATCCATTACACGGTCGAGGCCATAATTATCGTTCTCCTGGGCGGTGCGGGTACGCTCCTCGGCCCTGTGGCAGGAGGCCTAATCTACGGCATTTCCAAGTACTACCTGTCGATCTTTCTACCGGGCTTGCAGCTCCTTATTTTTGCACCCGTTATTATCGCCATCATTGTTTTGTTTCCCGAAGGGGTTATCGGAATGCTCAGGAACCGGACCAGAGGCACGGCGCTGTCGCGCTTTATAGTGTAGGTGGAAGGCATGGCCTTATTGGAACTTCAGGATGTTACGAAACGCTTCGGCGGCCTGGTGGCTGTTCACGGGGTGAGCCTGGATATAGAGGAGGGCCAACTCGTGGGGATTGTGGGCCCAAACGGCAGTGGAAAAACCACCCTCTTCAACGTGATCAGCGGCGTCTATTTTCCAGAAGAAGGCCGGGTTATTTTTGCGGGCAAGGACATCACCCGCCTTCCTCCTTACAGGCGTGCGCCCTTGGGACTGGGGCGAACCTTTCAGATCCCAAGACCCTTCAGTTCAGCTACAGTCAGAGAGAATGTGGCCGTAGGTGCCATGTTCGGCACATTGGGCGGCGAATTGAGCGTTGATGAGTCCCTGGAACTGGCGGATAAAATAATTGTGCGGGTGGGCCTTCAGGAACACAGGGACAAGCAGGCGGGCACACTCACACCTGTAGAAAATAAAATGATGGAGATTGCCAGGGCCCTGGCTATGAAGCCAAGGCTCCTTCTCATGGACGAAGCCATGGCGGGCATGCACCCCAATGACATTGATCAGATGGTGGCCTTTATAAAAAGAGTGGCTGTGGAAGACAAGATTGCCGTTGTGGCCATGGTGGAGCATATCATGCGGGCTGTTGTTGGGATGGCGGAAAAGGTCATAGTTTTGCACCAGGGGGCTAAACTTGTTGACGCTCCCACAAAGGAAGCCCTCGAGGACCCCAGGGTCGTAGAGGTATATCTAGGCCGCCCTTTGGAGGAATGAGAATGCTGACCGTCAACAAGCTTGAATCAGGGTACGGCCCCATGCAGGTTTTGTGGAAGCCGAGTCTTGAAGTCGAGAAAGAGAGCATCACAGCCCTTCTCGGTCCGAACGGCGTGGGAAAGAGCACTTTTCTGTCCACGGTGTTCGGGTCTGTGGAACCCTGGGGAGGGACGATCCTTTACGAGGGGGCTGACGTCACCTCCTTGCCCACGCACAAGAAAGTGGCCATGGGGATTGTTCTCGCACCCGAAGGAAAACACCTGTTTCCGAACATGCGGGTCGCTGAAAACCTTCACATGGGAGCCTATGTGAAAAAAGCGCTCGCCCACAGAGATGAATCCCTTCAGCTTGTGTACGACCTGTTTCCCAGACTCGAAGAACGAAAGAGGCAGTTCGCCGGTTCCCTGAGCGGTGGAGAACAGCAAATGTTGACCATCGGACGGGCTCTTATGGCAAAACCCGATCTCATCATGCTGGATGAACCCAGTCAGGGCCTTGCGCCTCTGCTGGTCACTGAAGTCTTCAGGACAATTCTGAAAATGAAGGCTGACATCGGTTTGACCATCCTGCTCGTCGAGCAAAATGCAGATGCTTCCCTGGGCGCATCGGATTATGTGTATATCATGCATGAAGGGGTTATTAAGGCAGAAGGAAAGCCCGAGGATATTAAGGGGTCCGCCGAAGTGAGAGAAGCCTATCTGGGTATCTGAAGCATCCTTTGTTTCACATACCACCCGCTCCCCCCATCGAGAAGCACCCTCAACCCACAAGTCATCAAAATAAAAGAAGAATCATTTCCTGACGAGACGTTTTTGTCATTGCCAAAGCAGCTGATTTGTTGTAATCTTCCTCCGTTTTTTGAGAAAGGGCCGGATTGGGTTGCGGCGTCAGGTCACAACTCGTGAATCAAAGAAGTGTGAGGCAGGCTTGTGTGGAAATGTGATTGACAGGTATCAATAGGAGTAGGATATTTAAAGTTTAAGTGATAATCCAAGCGGGTCTTGGACCCTATGTTCAGCCATCCTGGGGACAAGGGAAAATGCCACAGCGCAACGCCAAAAAGGTTCTGCGCCCCTTTCGCCGTAATCTGAAAGGTTAAGCCACTTCGCAGGGGAGGTTAAAATGAACGCTTTTCTGGAAGGTGGGATCAAGAATCCCATCAAGATTCAGGATAATACTTTTAGGGACGGCCACCAGTCGACCTTGGCCACGAGAATGAGAACCGAGGACATGCTCCCCATCGCCGACAAGATGGACCAGGTCGGCTTTTGGGCCATGGAGGTCTGGGGAGGCGCTACATTTGACACCATGCACCGCTTCCTCGCCGAAGACCCCTTCGATCGGGTGCGAAAGCTGAAAGAACGCATCAAGAACACGCCCTTTTCCATGCTGCTGCGGGGCCAGAACCTGGTGGGCTATCGAAATTACGCCGATGACGTGGTCCGGTTGTTCGTGGACAAAGCCGCGGAAGTGGGCATCGACGTGTTTCGGGTTTTCGACGCCTTGAATGATTTCCGGAACTTCCAGACCTGTGTGGAAAGAATCAAGGCAAACGGCAAACATTTCCAGGGCACCATCTGTTATTCCCTCACGGAAAGGCGCATGGGCGGCGATGTGTTCAATCTGGAATACTACGTCAGCAAGGCAAAAGAAATCCAGGACATGGGCGCGGACTCGCTTTGCCTCAAGGACATGGCGGGAATAATGGCTCCCTTTGACATCGCCAAGATCGTCACCGAACTCAAAAAAGAAATCACCATTCCCATCCACCTCCACACCCACTATACGAGCGGCATGGCTTCCATGGTCTATCTGGAAGCCATTAAAGCCGGCGTGGATATCGTGGATACTTGCCTGGCTCCCTTTGCCTTGAGGACATCTCAGCCCGCCGTGGAACCCATTGTGGCCACCCTCTTTGGCACGGATCGAGACCCCGGGTTTAATCTGGACCTCCTTCTGGAACTGGGGGATTTCATAGAGAGCATTGCTCCCAAGTACCGGGACTATTTGGCCACCCACAAGATGTCCGTCATTGATACGGCTGTGTTGGCCCACCAGATACCGGGCGGCATGATCTCCAATTTGGTCAGCCAGCTCAAAGAGGCTAAGGCCCTGGACCGATTGGCGGAGGTGCACAAGGAGGTGGCTGTCACACGCCGCGAATTGGGAACACCTCCCCTGGTGACACCCACATCACAGATCGTGGGGGTTCAGGCCGTGTTGAACGTTCTGTTTGGGAAATACAAGATGGTCACCAATGAGGTCAAGGACCTTGTATTCGGTCTCTACGGCCGCACTCCAACGCCGGTGGATCCCGAGGTGAGGAAAAAAGTGCTTAAGGGCTATAAGCGTGGTGAGACGCCGGTCACAGGGCGAGCTGCCGACTATCTCGAACCCGAGCTTGACAAGGCAAGGGAAAGGGTGAAAGACCTTGCCAAAGACGATTACGACCTCCTGATTGCGGCTATCTATCCCAACACAGGCAAACAGTTCCTCAAGTGGAAGTATGGACTGGAGGAAAAGCCCGCCTCAGTGAAACCCAAGACCCTGGAAGACATCCGTAAGGAAGATGAAGCCATGGCGGCAGCCATCGAAAAGGTGTGCGGGGCCATGTGACCCATTTGGGCCCATCTGTTCTGGGCCCGCAGGTCCGCGAATCCGAAGAACACGGAGAGATTCAAAGGGAGTGCAAACCGACGCAAAGAGGCGGGTTCGATGCCCGCCTTTCAGTTTTTGACTATTGTGGATCTGGGAGGACCAAGATGAACTGGCTCATGACAACCCTCACTTCCTCCACAGGCAAGAAGCAGATTATGGCTGTGACCGGTTTGGCTTTTTGTCTTTTTGTGGCTGTTCACCTGATTGGAAACCTGTCTATTTACGGCGGTCGGGACCTTTTTCTTTCCTATGTGGAACACCTGCACAGCTGGGGGTATCTTCTCACTGCTGTTGAGTTGTTCCTCATTTTGCTCGCCCTGCTCCACATCGCAGTTGGATTAATCCTTTTCATTGAGAACCTCAGGGCAAGACCCGTCCGGTATGCGGTCAAGAAGAATGCAGGCGGCCGGACCATTGGCTCGGCAACGGCACCGTATACCGGATTTCTCATCTTGTGCTTCATTGTTGTGCATTTGCTCAAGTTTCGCTTCGTGGCTAAGCCGCCACCAATGACTATCTCCTTCTCTCGCATACGTTTGGACAGCTCGGATGGGGACTCTTTTATATTGCAGGGGTCATCATTGTGGCTATTCACGTGAGTCACGGTTTCTGGAGTGGATTCCAGACACTGGGACTCAACCACCCCAAATATAT
The DNA here is from genome assembly GCA_037380925.1 of Deltaproteobacteria bacterium. Lineage (GTDB taxonomy): Bacteria > Desulfobacterota > DSM-4660 > Desulfatiglandales > HGW-15 > JARRRH01. The sequence continues at coordinate 14,641 of JARRRH010000051.1, forward strand.
GCCCTTCATCAAGAGCTTCGGCATCGTCTTTAGCGTGATCATTGGGATCGGCTTTGTATCTATTCCCATATTCATCTATTCCACCTTCTGAAGAAGAAGCTGCGATGGGTGCAATTAACGAAGGGCCAGAAGGGATAAAAGATCAAAATTCGAATCTCGAAATTGTCGGCACAAGGTGCCGACTCCCCCCAAGCGGGCCCCCAGTTTCGAAACAAATCCAAATGTTCATTTTGGTCATTGAGTATTTTTTCTGATTTCGGATTTCGTGCTTCGGATTTAAACCGTTTTGACGTCATAAATCAGGGCCAATGAGGTCTCAGCCGGAAAAAGCAAAGGCCATCTTCTTTGGTCCCTTTCGGGAGGTATTTTATGCAATTGGATTCCAAGGTGCCCGGCGGACCGCTTGAATCAAAGTGGGACAGGCACCGCTTTGAGTTAAAGCTGGTCAATCCTGCAAACAAACGAAAATTCGAGATCATCGTGGTGGGCACAGGGCTTGCCGGGGCATCAGCGTCCGCCACCTTGGCCGAACTCGGCTACCAGGTCAAGACCTTTTGTATTCAGGACAGCCCCCGTCGCGCCCACAGCATTGCGGCGCAAGGGGGGATCAACGCGGCCAAGAATTATCCCGGAGACGGCGACAGCATTTGGAGGCTTTTCTACGACACCATCAAAGGCGGTGATTTCCGTTCCAGGGAAGCCAACGTCTACCGCCTGGCCCACGTCAGCAATACCATCATTGACCAGTGTGTGGCACAAGGGGTGCCCTTTGCGCGGGAGTACGGCGGATTGCTGGCAAACCGGTCCTTTGGCGGAGCCCAGGTCTCCAGAACCTTCTATGCCCGGGGCCAGACAGGCCAACAGCTTCTGCTGGGGGCTTACAGCGCCATGATGCGCCAAGCCCATGCGGGCAAAGTCACTTTGTTTCCCCGCAGAGAAATGGTGGACCTTGTGGTGATCAACGGCCAGGCCCGGGGCATTGTGGCGCGTAACCTGATCACAGGGGAGATGGAGCGCCATGCCGCCCATGCCGTGGTTTTGGCCACAGGCGGTTATGGAAACATTTACTTCCTTTCCACAAACGGCATGAGCGGGAATGTGAGCGCCATTTGGCGGGCCTACAAGAAAGGGGCACTCTTCGCCAACCCTTCTTTTGCCCAGATCCACCCCACTTGCATCCCTGTGCACGGCACCTACCAGTCCAAACTCACTCTGATGAGCGAGAGTCTGAGAAACGACGGCCGCGTTTGGGTGCCTAAAGACCCGGGGGATACCCGTCGGCCTGAAGACATTCCTGAATCGGATCGGGAATACTTCCTGGAGTTCAAATACCCGAGCTTCGGCAATCTGGTTCCGAGAGACGTGGCCTCTCGCAACGTGAAGCTTGTTTGCGACGAGGGCCGGGGCGTAGGGGAAACCAAGTACGCCGTCTATCTCGACCTTCGGGATGCCATCGAGCGAGACGGAAAAGAGGTTATCGAGAAGAAATACGGAAACCTCTTTCAGATGTACGAGAAGATCACCGGAGAAAGTCCCTGGGATACGCCCATGATGATCTATCCTGCGGTGCACTATACCATGGGGGGTCTTTGGGTTGATTACAACCTCATGGGAACCATTTCCGGGCTCTTTGTGATTGGAGAGTCCAACTTTTCCGATCACGGTGCCAACCGGCTCGGTGCGAGCGCTCTGATGCAGGGACTTGCAGACGGATACTTCATTCTACCCTACACTCTGGGGGGATATCTGGCCGGCACACCGTTGCCCGATGTGACGGTAGAAGATCCCCTTTTCCGTGATTCTGTCAAGCAGGCCGTTGAGATGGGCCGCAAGCTGCTTTCCATCAACGGGAAACGAACGGTGGATGATTTTCACCGTGAACTGGGCAGGATCATGTGGGAACATGTGGGCATGAGTAGAAACGAGGCGGAAATGAGCAAGGCAAAAGCCATGATTCCGGAACTCCGCGAAGAATTCTGGAACAATGTGAACGTCCCTGGAACCGCGAAAGAACTGAATCAGAGTCTGGAAAGAGCCAATCGAGTGGCCGACTTCCTGGAATTTGCCGAACTCATGGTGGAAGATGCCCTGTCCCGAGAAGAGTCATGCGGCTGCCACTTTAACGAGGCCTTCCAGACAGAGGAGCACGA
>JARRRH010000052.1:0-8871 GCA_037380925.1 Deltaproteobacteria bacterium
TTGCATCTAATACCTTGCTGATGATCAGGAATGCCGTGTAACCTGCCAGTATTACGCTTGATATTCAAAATTTACGGTAGATCTAGGGCCGGGACGGGAAATGAGATGCAGATTCAAGAGAGTCGTGACATGCTCAAGAACTACCCCAAAGAAATCATCTTGAAGGACGGCTCCGGCGTCACGTTGAGGCCGCTTCAAGGGGGTGATGAAAAGCTCTTGCGGAAGATGTACGAGCGAATGTCCGAGGAAGACCGATGGTTTCTCGAAAGCGATGTTTCCGATTTTGAAACGATTCGACAGTGGACAGAAAACAATGATCTGAAGACGCACTTCTCCATTGTGGCCGTGCTGGAAGGGGAGATTATCGCCCATGCCACGCTTATCCGGAAGGACCGTGGCGCCAGCAGCCATATCGGCAAGATCAGAATCTCCGTGGCCCCGGCGTTCCGAGAAAGACACTTGGGGACCTGGATGCTCCTCGAACTGAACAACTTGGCCATTTCCATAGGGCTGGAAATACTTCTCATGCATTTGGTGGGAGGCCGGGATACCCATGTGAGCAAGGGCGTTCAAAGGCTCGATTTCCGGGAGGAAGCCGTTCTTCAAGACTGCCTCAAGGACAGAAAAGGAAATCCTTACTCCCTGGTTGTCATGGTCAAGCGCCTCAAAGGGGCCTGGGAGGACACGGAGGAGTTCCTTCATAAGGCTCATGAATCGTGAACCCAAAACCAACCATGCCGGCGGAATCCAGGACCCGTTAGAGTCCCCAGACGCCCCTTCGGGAGGCACCCTCCAGAACCCCGTGCAATCCATGAATCAAGCATCTGCGAGCCAGCACGATTTGGATCCGGGCTCCCTCCGACATACGCTTCCGGATGGGCCGGGCGTTTACCTCTTCAAGGATCGGGCCGGGCAGATTATTTATGTGGGAAAAGCCAAGAGCCTCAAGAAGAGGGTTCTGTCCTATTTTAAATCATCCGGAGAGGTTTCCCACAAAACCGCGATCATGATGAATCGGGCCAAGGGCCTCGATATTATACTCACATCAACGGACAAGGAAGCCTTTATCCTTGAAAGCCATCTCATCAAGAAACACCTTCCCCGTTACAATATCGTGTTGCGGGACGACAAACAGTATCCTTGGCTCCGTTTTGATGTCCAGGATACCTATCCTCGTCTCACGATCGTACGAAAACCGAAAAAGGACGGGGCACGGTACTTTGGACCCTTTTCCTCCGCTAACTCGGTGCGGAGTACATTGAAGCTGATCGACCGGATTTTTCAGTTGCGAAAATGCGAGGGCCGTGGTGTACCTCGACGATCAAGGCCCTGTTTGAACTATCAACTGGATCGCTGTCTGGGGCCTTGCAGCAAGAAGATTACGCCTGAGCGTTACAAAGAGATCGTGCACCAGGTGATTCTTTTTCTCGAGGGCCGCAGCCGGGAATTGGTAGAGGCTCTGAGAAAGGATATGGAACTGTCTGCGGAAAACCTGGATTTCGAGCGGGCTGCGCGGATTCGAGATCAAATCAAAGCCGTGGAGAGGACAGTGGAAAGACAGCAGGTGGCCTCCGCAAAATCCCAGGATCAGGACGTGATCGGGCTGGCGCAAAAAAACGGAACTTTTCAGCTTGCGGTGCTGTTTATTCGAAAAGGTTACTTGACGGGTAGTCGAGATTACATCATCAGGAGCCGGGCGGGATCTCCCTCTGAGGTGATTGAGGCTTTCCTGAAGCAACACTATCCTCGTCAGTCTTTTATACCGAAACACATCTTGATCTCGGATCGGGTGGAGGACATGCAGCCTATCACAGAGTGGCTTTCTGATATAGCGGGGCGAAAGGTCTCTATAAAGAGTCCTTCCAGAGGCGACAAAAGACGTCTTGTCAGACTTGCTGTGGCCAATGCAGAGAACCTCCTCGCCGCTCGCGTCGATGGTCAGGACCTTCTCGTTTTGGCTCAGGTTGCGCTGAAGCTGGGCAGGAGTCCCAGATTCATAGAGGGACTGGATATCTCAAATCTCGGCGGCAACATGGCTGTGGGAGCTGTTGTGTCTTTTGTGGACGGCCAGCCTTACAAATCAGGATACCGAAATTACAGAATCAGGGATGTAAAGGGTATTGATGATTACGCCATGATGTCGGAACTGGTCTCAAGGCGTCTTTCCAAGGACAAGGACCCGCCTCCAGATCTTTTTGTGGTGGATGGGGGCAAAGGGCATCTCCAAGCGGTCAAGCGGGTTGTAACCCGTTTGAACGGTGATCATACCCCGGATTTGGTCGCCATTGCCAAAGAAGATGAAAAAGGGCGGGGAGAGAAAATCTATATCCCGGGCCGGAAGAATCCGCTCCCCTTGAAACCGGATCACCCTGTTGTCCATTTGCTGATGCGCGTTCGAGATGAGGCCCATCGGCGGGCTGTTACCTACCACAGAAAGCTTCGGGGAAAAGGCCTTAAGGAATCCCTGCTGGACTCTATTCCCGGAGTCGGCAAGAAAAGAAAGAAGCGGCTGCTGGAGCATTTTGGGGATGTAGAGATGGTTTCAAAGGCGAATGAAGAGGACCTCATGCGCGTCTCTGGTATCCCCGATTCCGTAGCAAAAAATATAGTGGATTTCTTTAAAAGGCTGTGATAAATAAGTTTGTTGACAGAAAAGGCTGGATTATGCTAAATTAATTAATAATTAGGGTTTTTGGGTCCAAGGGAAGGTGAGGGTCGAGAATGGCTGCCAAGAAGATCACCATCATTTTGCTCCCGGACGGAACAAGGAAGGTCAGACAAGTCAAAGTTCCGAGGACTTTTCTGGCCCTCTTTTTTGCTTTTTTGCTTTTGGGGTCTCTCACACTGGCCTGGATTATCAAAGACTACAAGATTATGAGGACGGAGATTCCTCGGTTGGTCCACCTTGAAAAGGAAAACAAGCATCAGAAGGCACAGCTTGTTTCCCTGGCCCAGAAGATTGACCGGATCACCCGAAGGATGAATGAGCTTAAGGATTTCGACAAGAAGCTGAGAACCATGGTGAACCTTGAAAAGGCCGATGACAGTCAGCAGATTGTGGGCATTGGAGGCTCAAACGCGGCCCTGTCGAATCCGGACTCATCCGTTGAAAAAGCCCACCAGAAACTGGTTCGCCTGATGTACCGGTCTCTGGACAATCTTGACAAAGAGATTTCTCTGGAAACTCAGGAGAAGGCGGAACTCTTGGAATACATGCGGAGCCAAAAGTCCATGCTTCTCTGCACTCCTTCCATATGGCCGACCAAGGGTTGGATCAGTTCAGGCTTCGGCTACCGGATTTCTCCTTTCACAAATGAGAAGGAGTTTCACAGGGGACTCGACATCTGCAATAGAATGGGCGCGTCCATCATCGCGCCATCCGATGGGGTTGTCACAAATGTTGGATGGGATTTTGGTTACGGTAAAACCATTGTAATCAAACATGGTTATGGATTGACAACCAAATATGCCCACTTGAACAAGATTCTCGTGCGCAAGGGCGAGGTGGTTAAAAGGGGTCAGGAAATAGGCAATGTGGGCAATTCCGGCCGATCTACCGGACCTCACCTCCATTATGAGGTCCTTCTGAATGGCGTCCCTGTCAACCCTCTTCAATATATCCTCAATTAGTTTCCCCATTTGCCTCTACCCACTTTTTGCGTATAATAAAAAAAGGGTTATAATAGTTTGTGGTCACACATTTGTCCGAGTCGCAGAGTTTGAAAGAATTGGGCCGGGAAGAGGGACATCGGACTAAAATAGCTATCCTTGGAAAATTATGCTTGGCAAAGTCATCAAAGGTATTTTCGGAAGCAAGAACGAGAGAGAACTGAAAAGGATGGCCCCCCTTGTAGAGGTCATCAACGGGCTGGAGCCTGAATGTCAGAGCCTCTCCGATGAAGCGCTCCGAGCAAGAACAGAAGAGTTCAAAGAACGGCTTTCCGGGGGAGAGACTTTGGATCAGTTGCTCCCTGAAGCGTTTGCCGCAGTGAGAGAGGCTTCGGTAAGGGTTCTGGGGATGCGTCACTTCGACGTTCAGCTGATCGGCGGCATCGTCCTTCACGAAGGCAAGATCGCCGAGATGAAGACCGGTGAAGGGAAAACGCTGGCCGCTACACTGCCTCTTTACCTCAACGCCCTGACCGGTCGAGGCGCCCACCTGGTTACGGTTAATGATTATCTTGCAAGGCGGGATGCTGAGTGGATGGGCGGGATTTACAATTTCCTGGGTCTTTCGGTGGGCGTCATTGTTCACGGCATGGATGATGAGGAACGACGGAAAGCCTACGCTTGCGATATTACCTATGGAACCAACAATGAATTCGGTTTCGATTATCTTCGGGACAATATGAAGTTCGACATAAGGGACTTCGTGCAGCGGGACTTTCATTATGCCATCGTGGACGAGGTAGACAGTATCCTTATCGATGAAGCGAGAACGCCTCTGATTATCAGCGGCCCTGTGGAGCGCAGCGTCAACAAGGTTTACGTGGAGGTTAAACCCCTCGTTATCAATCTCAAGAAGAAGCAGGGAGCCGTTATCCGCTCCATTTTGCAGGAGGCGCGCAAGACACTGGAGAGCGGCGAGAACGGTGATCGGAGTATGGAGTTGCTCCTCAAGGTGAAGCGGGGAGACCCCAAGAATCCCGTGCTCCTCGACATTTTGGCGCAGAATCAGGCACTCAAAAAGGACATCGATCGAACGGAAAACATGCTGAGCGCCCAGAAGCTCCTCCCGGAGATTGATCAGGATCTCTACTGCACCATTGATGAGCGCAGCAATGCGGTGGAGTTGACGGAGAAAGGCATCCATTTGCTCTCAGGAGGAGGTATGGGGGAGTTCGTGCTCCCTGATCTGGATGATGAGAGCCATACGATCAGAGAAGACGAAGGCCTCAACGAAGAAGAGAAGGTGGAAAGGCTGCGGGAACTTGAAGAGCGATACATGCGCTCGTCGGAACTCCTTCATGCGACCCAGCAACTCATCAAGGCTTACTGGCTGTTTGAGAAAGATGTGCACTATGTGACCAAGGACGATCAGGTGGTGATCGTCGATGAGTTCACAGGGCGGATGATGCCCGGAAGGCGATGGAGCGACGGCCTGCATCAAGCTGTTGAGGCAAAAGAGGGGGTGAGTGTTGCCGAGGAGAACCAGACCTTGGCCACCATCACATTTCAGAACTTCTTCCGCATGTATGAGAAGCTGGCCGGAATGACGGGGACCGCCGACACAGAGGCCGCAGAATTTTACGATGTGTACAAACTGGACGTGGTGGTCGTCCCCACAAACAAAGAGATGATTCGCACCGACCACTCGGATGTCATCTACAAGAGTGAAAGGGAAAAGTTTAGGGCCGTGGTGGAGGAAATCAAAGAACTTTATGAGAGAGGGCAGCCGGTGCTCGTGGGGACCATCACGATTGAGAAATCCGAAATGCTCAGCAAGATGCTGAACCGGTCAGGAATTCCCCATTCCGTGCTCAATGCAAAGCACCATGAAAAGGAAGCGGAAATCGTTGCACAGGCAGGCCAGCCGAAGACGGTAACCATCTCCACCAACATGGCCGGTCGGGGTACGGACATCGTGCTGGGTGAAGGGGTAGTGGAACTGGGGGGACTTCATATCCTGGGGACGGAAAGGCACGAGAGCCGCCGTATTGACAATCAGCTCAGGGGAAGGTCGGGGCGGCAGGGCGATCCTGGCAGTTCCCGCTTCTACCTCTCTCTGGAAGATGACCTGCTGCGGATCTTCGGTTCGGAAAGGATTGCCTCTATTATGGGCCGATTAGGCATGGAGGAAGGGGAACCCATTGAACACAATCTGATCACGAGGGCCATTGAAAATGCCCAGAAGAAGGTGGAGGCCCACAACTTTGACATCCGGAAGCATCTCCTGGAGTACGATGACGTGATGAACACCCACAGGGAGATCATCTATTCTCTCAGAAAGGATATCCTCACAGAAGACGGCGTGGAAGAGATCATCGAGAACATGATGGACGAAAAGGTCGACGCGCTCATGGACCGGTTTATCGATCCCAAATCCTACCCTGACGACTGGGACATTCCCGGGCTGAAAGACAGCCTGTCCAGGCTGTTCGGTTTCCCACCGAAGATAGGCCCCGAAGACCTGGGAGAGGAGAACTTTGAGTCCCTAACCCAGGAGGCCCTGTCTGATTTGATCCGGGAGCAGGTCCAAGAGGTCCATGAGAAAAGAGAAATAGCCTTTGGCAAGGAAGACCTGACCTCATTAGAGAAGGTGATTTTGCTCCAAATCATTGACAACCAGTGGGTTTCTCATCTCCAGGACATGGAGAGCATGAAAGAGGGCATCGGCCTGAGGGGCTACGGCCAACTTGACCCCTTGAGGGAGTACAAAAGGGAAGGCTATGCCCTTTTTGAGGAGCTCATGGATCGGATCCGGGAAGAAACCCTGGTCACCCTCTCACGAATTCAGCTTCTCAAACAGAGGCCCGCAGAACAAATGCCGACAAGGAAAAGACGGGCAATGCACCTCAGCCATGGTGACGGTGGAGAGAAGCCGGAGACAGTAAAAAGAGAGGGCAAAAAGATAGGCAGAAACGCGCCCTGTCCTTGCGGGAGCGGCAAGAAATACAAGAAGTGCTGTGGAAGGAACGTGTAACCCTGTAAGGCGTGAGGTATAAGGCTTGAGGCGCACCCCAGTTGAGCACTCACGACTCATCGCGAATTCAACGGGGCAGCGGCTTTGGCGACAAGGGTCATGGAAAAACAAAGTTACCTTGTGAGAGGCTTCAAGGCGTCGGCAGTGGCTGCCGGAATTCAGAAAGAACCGGGACTGGACTTGGCCCTGATTTTCTCTGATAGAGAAGCCGTTGCAGCCGGTGTTTTTACACGGAACAAGGTAAAAGCAGCACCTGTACTCCTGAGCCAGAAAAACATCCGTAGGGGCCGGGTCAGAGCCATCATCGCCAATTCAGGAAATGCGAATGCCAGTACCGGCCATGAGGGGCTGCACGCGGCGCAGAGGACAGCCGAAAGCGTAGCCCGGGAGCTGGGTATCAAAGCGGAGGAGGTCCTGGTTGCTTCCACCGGTGTTATCGGCGCCCCGCTGAAAACGGACCTGATCGAAGAGGCCGTACCGGAACTCGTCAAGACCCTGTCTCCCGAAGGTATAGCGCGCGCTGCCGAGGCCATCATGACAACCGATTCCTTCCCGAAGATCTCCCAATTCCAGGGCGAAGCGGATGGAAGGCCTTTTGAGATTGTGGGAATAGCCAAGGGGGCCGGAATGATTATGCCTCAGATGGCCACCATGCTCTGCTTTGTTGTAAGCGACATTGCCGTGGAGGCCGAGGCGTTGAGAAAGGCTGTCACCGCTTCCGTTGAGACCAGTTTTAACCGGATCAGTGTGGATGGGGATACAAGCACGAACGACACGGTTCTGGTTATGGCTAACGGTGCGGTCGGCAACGGCCCGATGCGCGGAAACGATTATGAAAGTTTTTCTGGCGGACTGGCCCAAGTCATGGATGATTTGGCCACGATGATTGTGAGGGATGGAGAAGGAGCCACCAAGGTGGTCCAGATCATTGTTCAGGGCGCCTCTACGGCTCCTGAGGCTGAAGTCGCGGCAAGGACAATAGCCAATTCCCCTTTGGTTAAAACCGCTTTCTACGGCCGGGATCCCAACTGGGGGAGGATTATGGCCGCCCTGGGCCGTTCAGGGATCCAGATGAAGGAAGAGCTTGTGGACATATGGATTGATGAGGTCAAGATCGTGGAAGGGGGCGTGGGGCGGGGGACCAGCGCAGAAAGATCGGCGTCTCAGAGGATGGCCAACAAAGAATTCTCGGTCACGGTGGCACTTCGCCAGGGAGAGCATGAGGACCGAATCCTTACCTGCGATCTGACCCACGAGTATGTGACCATCAATGCAGCGTATCGAACCTGATGAGGTAGAGCATGCTTACGGTAATCATGGCAGGGGGCTCCGGTACCCGATTCTGGCCTGTCAGCCGCAGAAACAGGCCGAAGCAATTTTTGAACATCCTCGGTCATTATCCCATGGTGGTCGAAACATGCAACAGACTGGAGCCGGTGGCCCGGGACCAAGACATGGTGATTGTTCTTGGTCAGGCCCATCTCCGTCAGGCCAAAGAGCTGTTCAAAGGCCGCAAAATCCATTTGGTGGCGGAGCCCACGGGCAGAAACACGGCACCGGCTATGGGATTGGGCGCGATCTATGCTTCCCATTTGGGGTATGACGGAGCCGTCGCCTTCCTCCCGGCCGACCATTTCATAGCCAGGCCTTCCGCCCTCCTGAAGTGTTTGCGTCAGGCTGAAGAGATCGCAACTGCGGGGGCTGTCGTGACCCTCGGCATTGTGCCCACGAGACCGGAGACCGGCTACGGGTACATTCAGTGGTCGGCAGATCGTCCTGACTTTTGGACCTTGCCTGCATACCGGGTCACGGCTTTTATCGAGAAGCCGTCTTTGGAGAAAGCGAAACAGTACCTCGTAAGAGGAGACTATTTTTGGAATTCGGGTATTTTTGTCGCAACACCGCAGGTGATTCTCAAGCAGATTGAAAACCATCTGCCGAATCTCTTTTTGGGGCTGAAGAAGACCGAGAGATATCTAGGAACGGATGCCTTTGAGAATGTTATTGAGGCGGTTTACGAGGATCTCGACAGCGTCTCTTTTGATCGAGGCGTGATGGAAAAGACCAAAGATCCTGTCTTTGTCATCCCTTGCGATTGCGGCTGGAGCGATGTGGGTTCTTGGTCATCTCTTTATGATTTGCGAGAAGGAGAATGTGACAAAGATCGGAATATCTCAGAGGGTGAATGTCTTCTTGTCGACTGTGAGGGAAACCTTGTTTCGAGCAGG
>JARRRH010000053.1:0-11399 GCA_037380925.1 Deltaproteobacteria bacterium
GTCGGCTGGAGCCTTTGTGAACAGAAGGAGGATAATTATCCGTGCTTCATATCCTGGTAACAATCTTTGAATGGCTGATTCAATATGCCCTTCTCGGCGTCATCGTTGTTCTACTGCTCATGTTGATTCTTCTTGCGTTGCTCTATTCGCGAAACTATGTCACGTACTATCTACCTCTAGATTTCCTCAGGGACAAATTTGACCAACTGTGTCAGCTTTCGGACCGATTGGACGAGAACTGCACGTCCAACAACCCCTTTGCCAGCGCGCTGTGGCTGACCCGCCTCATTTTGATGGCTTTTGCGACTGCTGCCGCGCTTATGATCCTCTGGATTATCGTTATGACTCTCAGAGGATAACCCCTTTGCGTCTCTCGTAGCCGATGCCTTGGATTCGCATCAGTCCGCCTTGAACCTCTGTCTTTGCTCCAAGAATTTCCTCCACCAACCACAATCGCGCTTCAATATGTGCCGTCATTCCTGGGATCCGGAACGCGCTCTTGCCCTGCGCCAGGGCCGCGAAAGGAATAATCTGGTCGGCCAGGTGTCTGTCCACCGATGCCCCGGTATGGAGATCTTCGAGGAGATGCTCGGCCGCTTTCTTTCCTATGAATTCGGCAGACCTCCCCCTAGCCCCTGCCATGTCTGCGCCAATCAGGCAATGGGTGTCTGTCTCCGCCCATAAAGCCAGCGCAGCGCCGGGCTGAACCGAAGGGGAGTCATAAACCGGTTTTTCCTTGTCATCGTAGAGGATGTCGATTTTCGGGTCATAGCCTCCAGGGTTCAAAACTGTCCGGCATTCCCGGGTCATTCTTTCCGATACTTTTCTTCCCTTGAGCCATGAAGACAGAGCTACACCCCTGGTGCGGGTAACGCTCCCTTGGTGGGTGAGGCTTAGGGGTTGCAGCTTTCGGCCGGCGGGCATCACGGTGACTTGGATAATCCCTTGGCCTTGTGGCACATAGCCCGGCCGCATGATCTTCACATCCGCGTTTACTCCCATTCTCCGGAGGATAGGCAGCAGCACATGCTGAAAATGAAAGGTCGATGGGGCGAAGTCCTGGAACAGACCGCCGGTAATCCTGTACCGGGAGGCCCTGTCAGCAAAGACCGCCAAGGGAATGACGGTCAGGGCCAGCATGATGGTAGATCCCGCTGTGCCGATGTCCCAGCGATACTCGCCACCATGGATGTCTTTGCTCGGCACAAAGGTGAACTCTTTGGAACCCAGAGAGGCGCCTTTCAACTCACCCATGCAAATCCGAGCGCACGCTTCGAGGACCTTGAGATGCTGAGCCCTTAGTCCGGGCTTCGGCCTTTTCGCTCTGATGTTCTTCACACGAAGGCCCTCGCCCCGGAGGATACAAAAGGCTGTTGCGTCCCGCACTATGGTACCGGAGCCCGATTTCCGGCTGCCGTCTATTTGGATCATGCTGCTCCAATGAAATGATCAGGGTGTCTGTCAAATCAGGGAAGAGAACGAATTCCCCGGACACAAAAAGGAAAGTGAGTTATGCATTGGCTTCAGGGGCTTTGGGTTACCACACCTCCTCGTCCAGGTAAGGGTCAATAAGGACCTGAATATGGAGATGGGCATCCTTGAGACCGATATCTTCCATGGAAAGCCGGATCTCCTCGCCGTGACGTACGTTCGGCGGAATGCTCAAAGAAAAGGTTCTGTTCGTCCGTATCCTGCCGTATCCCAGACAAGCAGGGCAGAAGAAGGATTCCCAGTAGCCTGTTTTTCCGCACCTCGGGCATGGCTCAACAACCGGGACGGTGATGGGGAAAAGGCCCCCTTGCGCTGCCTCGATCGGCGAAAGGATCATCTCGAAGTACAATTCCTTGTCTTCTCTTCCTCTACCCCGGTCGAAAAATCCCGGCAAAGAACCTTCGAAAAAGTCATCCACCCTGGAGAACGCCCTGTCCATGTCGTCGAAACAAGACCGGCGCCTCTCCACGATGTCAGGCACCTTTGTGATCCTGAGGCGGGACCCCTCTCCGGACAGTTCTTCATCATACTGCTCTCGCTTCCTTTCATCACAAAGGGTCTCGTAGGCCTCCCTCACTTCGAGAAACTTTTCTTCGCTTTCCTTGGTGGAACTGATATCGGGGTGGAGCTTTTTCACCACTGTTCGGTAGGCCTTTTTGATTTTGTTGAGATCGGCCCCCCGACTGACGCCCAAAACAAGGTAGTAATCTTTCGGCACCGCAATCCCTCCAAGTAAACTATACGGGCCCTGAGGGCCCCTTTTGGGGCTCCCCCCAAAGAGGATTACCAGGTTCTTACTCAGAAAACCCTCTGGGGCCGTCTTCTTCCGATGGGTCGACCGTCCCCTGGTTGTCATTCGTACTCATTTGCCGGATGAACCGGTGAAAGCTTGCTGAAATTTTAATGCGACCCTTCTGAAAGTCAAGAGGGCGTGGCCCCAGCTTTCTCTTGGATATTCGACCTGTTAGAATACGTCGGCCTTGTATTTGCGATAGAGTCCCCGAAACTGGTGGTAGGTGAGTCCTAGACTCTCGGCAGCCTTTTTTTGATTGTACTTAGATGCTTTTAAAGCCTCTTTAAAAAGACGAACTTCGAGTTCCTGCACAGCCTCCTTCAAGGGTCGCAACATGGGGGGTTCTTCCAACGTCTCGCCTCGGATGCTTCCCTTTTCGGCCATATCCCGGGAAGGGCCGAAGGGGTTAAAGGTAATCTCGGTAATCAGAGGGGTATCGGCACGGTACACCGCCCGCTCAACCACGTTTTTCAACTCTCAATCCTGCTTAAATCGGCCTGCCTTGGCCAAAGCCGGCAAGTCCGCATAGGTTGCGGCAATGATCCTGACATCCACTTCAACCCGTGCAGGGCTTCCCACCCTCTCAAAAGCGCCGTATTCCACGACGCGGAGGATCTTTTCTTGAACCTCCAGCGGAATGCTTCCTATTTCGTCCAGAAACAGAGTCCCTCCGTCAGCAGACTCGAACCTTCCTGTCCTGCGAGCCTCAGCACCTGTGAAAGCTCCCTTTTCATACCCGAAAAGTTCCGTCTCGATCAGAGAAGGCGTGAGGGCCGCGCAATTCAGGGCGACCAGCGGACCTTGCCACCGCTTGGAAAGAAAGTGGAGTCTGGAGGCAGCCAGTTCTTTTCCTGTGCCCCGCTCGCCGATCAAGAGCACGGGACGATCAATCGGTGCGACCCTGGAAAGACGTTCCCGGAATTCAAGAAACTGTTCGGACTGTCCCAGGGCTTCAGGTATCTTCATGAGATATTCCGCGGGAGTGGAAGACCGGTTAGTTTTCTTCATGGTACAGAAACCCAATAATTGGCACTTATTAATATAATCTGGTTTTATTTACCAGATTAGATTCATTGCCGTCAACAGGAAAAGTATTCGGAATCATTGCTCATATCTAGAAATTATTCCTTCTGGCACCATTTCTGCTTACCCTCTAATCAAAAAACACGGGATGGGAGGTTATACCATGGGCATTTTTACACGCTTTCGCGACATCATCAGCTCCAACATGAACTCCATGCTGGACAAAGCTGAGGACCCGGAAAAGCTCATCAATCTGATGATCCGAGAAATGGAAGACACCCTTGTGGAGATCAAAGCGTCCTGCGCCGGGGTGATGGCCGATGCCAAAAAAATCCATCGGCAAATGGAAGAGGCCTCTTCTCGGGCCAAAAATTGGGAAGACAAGGCCGGGCTTGCTGTCAGTAAAAACCGGGACGATCTGGCCAGGGAAGCGTTGGTAGAAAAGCGACGGTTTTTTGAACTGGCCTCTTCTTTGGAACGGGAACTCATAGAGCACAACGGCTTGATCGACCAGTATCAGGCGGACATCCAGCAGCTTGAGGACAAGCTGAGAGGTGCCAGGGAAAAACAGAGGATTCTCGTGCAGCGCCACGTTCATGCCAGAAAAAAGAAGAGGGCACAGGAGGAAATCCGCCGAATGGACAGCTCCGAGGCTGTGGTAAAATTCGAAGAGCTGGAAAACCGCATCGAAAGGATGGAGGCCGAGGCTGACCTGGTTAACACGGCAAGGAAGCCCGCCTTGGATGCTGATTTTGAAGAACTTATGGTTGACGAAGAGATCGAGAAGGAACTACAAAGTCTGAAGTCTTCCATGACCGGCGGAGCAGAATAAATGATGCGAGGTTGAATCGCCCATGGCTGCGGCATTGATCATGGCAATCATCTTCGGGGGCTCGGTACTGGCCCTCGCCATTATAGGGAGCACCCTACTCATGGCTATCAAGATCATCAAAGGGGGGGTGTCCAGAAAAAAGCAACGCCTCCAATCCAATGAAGCCAAGATGATCCAGGAGATATACAAAGGACTCTCCCAAATGGAGGAGCGTGTTGAGGCACTTGAAACCCTCATTTTAGACCGTGAAAGGACGGACCTTACAAAATGAAACGATTCGAGAAGCTTTTTCAGGGTGGGCTATATCGTTCTCGTGATGGGATAATCCTCGGGGTGTGCCGGGGCATTGCCCAATACTTTGGTTTCTCTGTTTTCTGGACCCGGGCTATTGCCGTTGCATTGCTGCTGCTCACCTGGTTCTGGCCTGTTTTGATTCTCTATTTTGCCTCCGCCCTTTTGATGAAGCCCGAGCCGGTCGTACCCATCAACTCGGACCAAGAGCAGGAATTTTACGACAGCTACCTTCACTCGAGGAAGGCCGCTGTGGATCGACTGAAGCGACGTTATGAAAACCTGGAGCGTCGTATTCGGCGAATGGAGCACGGCGTCACGTCAAGAGAGTTCGACTGGGAAAGGAGGCTCAATACGTAGCGGCCGAAAAGTAGAAGGTCTTTGCATGACCCGCCCAGCTCACCCGGCACCCTTTCCTTTTCCGGTTCCTCTCCTTCCTTCCCGCCCGGGCTCTGTAGAGGGCCCACTCTCGCCTGCACGTTCAGCGAGTTGGTCGGCAAACCGGCGAACGGCTTCGGACAGATAGGACCACGCCGAGAGCACCATAAGCGTGGCAGATTCAGCCATAGCTTCCGTCTTGCCCTTGCCTCCCATCTCTTCCCGGGCTGCCCGGCTTTCCGGTTCCGTTCCAGCTTGTTCCGCCCCCTCTCTTCTCCCGGAACTTTGGGAAAAGAGAGAGGACAGCACCGTTTCATAGGCGGCGTTGATCCTTTTCAGCTTCTCTTCCGCCTTTTGTTTCAGACGGGGATTGTTCGAAAAACGATCGGGATGCCAAATATTCGCCAAATCTTTGTAGGCTTGCTTTGCTTCTTCGATGGACGCGCTTCGATCAAGATCGAGCATCTCCAAGGCTTTTCTAAGATTCATATCCTGCTTCATTCCAAAACGCCCTCAATCCAAACACCCAGAAAATCTATACATATCCTGCTCAAAATTTGCTTTCTTTGCCTTATGCCTTGAGCCTTGTGCCTTAAGCCTTAATGTTGTTCCGTGAAATACTTTAGGGAGTGCATACCCGTCCAATTCTCTATCCGGGAGGCACCGCACCAGTCACTATAGCAGATGAGAGGGTTCCTGTGAACGGCTTCTTGCTTTTCCAGGGGCACGGGTATAATCCGGGACTTGCTTTCACCGTCCAGTGATGTATTATAAATGTTTGGTATCGTTCAAAAGCGTTTGCACAGGCCATGAAGCGTTCTCCAACACCATGCTTGATAAAGGAAAGGGCTGGGGCCTTTTCTGCAGTGACTGTCGAAGATCCCGTCGCCTTTTGGCGGGAGCGGGAGGGCGCTGTCCGGTCCTCACCAATGCGTTGATGAGTTCAATTTTAACCGTTTGTCGAGGCCGCTGGTGAAGACCGGGCCAGGCCGGCTTCCGGCTCGACTCCGTCCCGTAGTGGGACTACGCCCCGGAGGGTAGAGCCTACAGCTCGGAGAGGAGCCCTTGGAAGGTCAGAAAAGGTGCCAGCCCTTTCCCCGCATGACAGCCCATGCAAACACTTTTGAACGTTTCTAAATGCTTCCTTTAAGTGAAGCCTACCCGCGGCAAGCCGCGGGGCATCCTGAAGAGGATGGCGGAACTCTCCATAGCCATCAGCCCTCCTTCGCTAAAGCTTCGGAGGGCTCTCCTCGCCATTCATCCCCGTGGCAAGCCACGGGGCATTCTGGCGAAGGAGAGTAAGCCTTAATCACACACCAGGAGGTCTTTCCATGAATGCAAAAGTTCCTACCCGAGAAGAAGCCTATCGCCTGCTCACGGAGTACAACAAAAACGAAAGCCTGATCAAACATGCTTTGGCCGTTGAAGGGGTGATGCGCTATATGGCGCGAAAGCGCGGAGAGAATGAAGAGAAGTGGGGCATCATCGGTTTGGTCCATGACCTGGACTACGAACAGTTCCCCCAACAGCACTGTAGCAAGAGCGGGGAAATTCTAAGGCAAAATAACTGGCCTGAGGAGTATATCAGGGCCGTGGTGAGTCATGGGTGGGGCCTTTGTTCAGATGTGGAACCCCAAAGCGACCTTGAAAAAGTCCTCTATGCTATCGACGAACTCACGGGGCTTGTGGCCACGACCGCCCTGGTTCGCCCCTCCAAGAGCGTCTTGGACACGACGGCCAAATCCGTAAAAAAGAAATGGAAAGACAAGAGATTTGCCGCAGGCGTTGACAGATCCGTCATCGAAAAGGGCTCTACGATGTTAGGCGTGGACCTCACAGAGCTCATCACAGACACGATCATGGGCATGCGGGAAGTCGCTGAACAAATCGGACTGAAAGGGTCCCTGTGACTCCTTGGCTTCCCGCCAGGACGGGCTTTTGCGCTTCAAGAAAAGCGCCGCCCGCCCCATGATGCTTCTCCCTATTTGGGTAAAAAGCACCCCCTTCACGGACCCGCTGTAGGCCCAACCTCCGCTGTGAAATTCTTCGGATCAGTCGGTAAAAAAATCAAAACCTCAGTAGTGGAGCCGCAGGCTGATGCGATTCTTCTGCCGCAGGATTTTTCTCAGGGAAAAAATTTCGGATCGAGTTGCTGTAACTAAATAAATTTCTTGACAAAATGAGGAGGTGGGAGTAATTTCTCGTTGATCAAGTCACAAGGACCCCCTTAAAACCAAGAATCTTTCCCCAAAAGGAGCATGGGCCGATGACCGTGACCAAAGATCACATTGTTAATTCTCTCTGCAATCAGCTCGGCTTGCCCAAAAGAAGATCCGCTGAAATGCTCGAATCTCTGTTGAGTCTGATCGCCAAGAACTTGGAAAACGGTGAGGATGTGTTGATCAGTGGCTTTGGGAAGTTCTGTGTCAAGCAGAAGAGGGCACGAAAGGGAAGAAATCCGGCAACTGGGGAAGACTTGATGCTCGGGTCGAGGAGGGTGGTGACCTTCAAATGCTCTCCAATCCTGAGATCCAAGGTAAATCCGGAGGATTAAGAAATCGCTGCCCTGTTGCGCGCGCGGGTCCCACCCCCGCTGCTCTTTCCCTGTACTGCTCAGTCACTTGAAACGGTAATGCTTCTACCCTTCCAGGATCTCAAGGTCCACGATATAGTGGCCCCTAAGCCGGCCTTCATCATTTTTGGTGATATGGCGGATCGCGCTCTTTTGATAGCCGGCGGCACAGGCTGAACTCGCCCCCGAGGTCTCAACAGAAGGCAGCCGCTCCGGAACCTCCCGACACCACCCCGCTTTTAAGAAAACCACAAAGAGGCTTTTACTTGCCTACCTGCGGTGGTCCCTGCTAGGCTATTGAATCCCTTATAAGACTGTTTAATTTTGTGGGACAACAGGGTCTAAAGCTCGGCGGCGGGGGAGCGGCGTTCTTGTTTTGTTGTCTCATTTGTGCCGCATATCCCTATGATCGCTAAAGGAACAGGAAAGGAAATGCCCATGCGTCTTTTTAAGTGTGCCTTTCTGGCACTACTCATGCTTTTTGCCTTAGCCGTGCCTTGTTCTGCAGAAGATGCCCCTTTTGAAATACAGCTGAACGTCAAGCAATTCACCCTAAAAAACGGTATGCAGTTCCTGGTTGTGGAGCGTCACGCAACACCTCAAGTCGCTTGCCGTGTTGCCATTCGAGCCGGTTCGGCCCTCGAGGAGGCCGGCAAAACAGGCATCGCCCATATGCTCGAGCACATGATGTTTAAAGGCACAATGAACTTCGGCACCCTGGATCCGAAAAAAGATGAAAAACTCCAGCAACAGATAGAGGCAGCCTATCAGCTTGTCTTGGAAGAAGAGGGTAAGAGGAAACCGGACCAGGCGCTCATTAAGGCCAAGCTGGAAGAGATGGACAAACTTCGCCTTGAAGTTCAGAAAATTTATGTGCCCCAAGCCTTTTCATCCCAGCTCGGCAGAAACGGCGCCGTCGGTGTGAATGCCTTTACCAGCAAGGACCAAACCCAGTACGTGACGTCCGTACCGTCGGATATGATCCAACAATGGTTTTCCATTGTGAGTGAGCAGTTGTTCGAGCCGGCATGGCGAGAATTCTACGTGGAAAAAGAGGTCGTTCAGAGGGAGTGGGCCTTTCGCTACGTGAACAACCCGGACGGAGCTGCCTGGCTTGATCTTCATGCCACAGCTTACACAGCCCACCCCTATCGGAATCCCACGATAGGCTGGAAATCGGATATGGAGCATTTCAGTACCCGGGACGCCGTCCGGTTCCACCAGCGGTATTACAATCCCACCAACGCGGTGTGTGTGCTGGTGGGCGACATTACCGTTGAAAAGGCCAAAAATCTGGCTGAAGTCTATTTCGAACGCTACCCGGCCGGCAGCCGGGCTCCCGAGGCGGTGACCGGGGAACCACCACAAGTGGGTCCCCGAAAGAGCGTGCGATATCTCAAAGGTGCCCGCACTCCTCGGCTCCTTGTAGGGTTTCACACCGTCCGTATGGGCACAGACGATTTCTATGCCCTCGATGCTCTGTCCATGGTGCTGAGCCACGGCCGCGGAGCGCGGATGACCCAGAACCTCGTCAAAACAGGAAAAGCCGTTGAAGCCTGGGCCTACAATCCCGACAACCGCTATGGAGGCATGCTGGTTCTCGGAGGCTCCCCCAAAGAGCCCGAAGCGCTCCAGAAGGCAAACACCACTGAGCAGGCCAAAAAGAAAGCTTATCTCAAAGCCTGCGAGGAGCTGGAGGAACGCCTCCTGGAGGAAGCGGATAAGCTGAAAACGGAACGGGTGTCCGAACGGGAGCTTGAAAGGATAAAGAAACTCAACTACCGCGATCTCCTGGACGGGTTGCGTCGGAACGAATCCCTGGCCGGCACCCTCGCCACCTTGGAAGTCCAGGTAGGGTGGCGGTACCTCCTCACCTACCTGGATGCTATGGCTGCTGTGACGCCTGAGGACATCCAGCGGGTGGCCCAAAAATACATCACCCCGGAAAACAAGACCACCGTCTATGTTATTCCCGGCGGCGAGGTGGAGCAACCCCCTGAGCCTTACAGAGAATTGCGATCCCTGAGCGGGGCGGCTGCAGCAAAAGCCTCTACCCCGGACTCCTTCGCGAATCACTCTGCTTACGCTACCCCGGAAGGATGGAAGCACCCCCTCTCCTTCGACCGGCAGCCCCGGAAAATCGACTACGAAAAAGCGGACACGGCTGACGCCCATGGGGTTCGAATCTTCTACCTTCCGGATAGAGAACTGCCCCTCATTGACTTGACCCTCCTGGTCAGAGCAGGCGCTGTGGACGTGGACGAGGCCAAGACCGGTCTTACCGATATTTTCAGCAATGTGATTATTCAAGGCGGCACCAAAAGATACACGCCTGCAGAATTGGCCATGGTCTTGGATGAAAACGCGATTCGACTCTCTGTCTCCGTGGACCAGGAAGACACGGCCATAAAACTCTCCGTCATGAAGGATGATTGGGAGAGGGGACTTGCTCTGTTGGAGGAGATCCTGACGCAGCCGAGATTTGACGATGACATACTGGAGGTAGTCAAGGAGCAAGCACTTATCGCCTTAAGACGCCAGGGCGGCGATGCGCAGACTGTCGGCAAGCGTGAAGCCATGATCTGGCAGTTCAAAGGACACCCTTACGGTCGCGATCCCCTGCGAGGACTCGAAAGCATTCCCAAAATTACAAAAAAAGATCTCACAGAATTCCTGAGAACGTATTTTGTGCCCTCCAACATGGTGGCCTCTGTTGCAGGGGACATTGACAAGGCAGCCGCCGTTCAAGGATTGAGCAAGCTGTTCCGGGCGTTACCAGAAATTGAGGCGCCGAAGCGGACCCTGGAACAGCCCCCCGAAACCCGGCCGGTCATCGCTCTCATTAACAAACCCGGCCAGGTGCAGGCACAGGTCACAATCACCTTGCGGGGTATAGAGCGCACCCATCCGGACTACTGGAAGATGAACCTGCTTATGAATATTCTCGGAGGCAGCGACTCCCTTATGTTCACCCGGTTAAGGGACGACTTGGGCCTGGTCTATGCCGCTTATTTTTACCAGACCTACAAGTGGAAAACCGGTTTAATGGTGGGCTACATCGGGTGCCGGGGCGAGAAAACAGCCATGGCCATTGAGGAGACTGTAAAAATCATGAACAAGCTGGGCAAAAAAGTCCCCTCCCATGAACTTGAGCAAAAGCGGCTGGACGCGCTCAACAGTTTTGTGTTCAATGTAGACACGCCGGCTGAATTGGTGGAGGTTTACAGCCGCTATTACATGCGCAACGAACCTCTGGACACTCTCGAAAGAATTCAGAGCGCCTATCTCAGCGCCGAGGCCGAGGATCTGGAACGTCTCGCCCGCGAGCTTCTCCGCACCCGCAAACTGCAGATCTTTGTGGTGGCGGACAAGACAGTCCCTGTGAAAAACAGCGACGGTTCCCTCATCAGGCTTGAAGAAAGCCTCAAGGCCCTGGGTCAGCGGCTTGGCTTGCCCTACACGGAAATACCCCTCCGGTAAGGAGTGTCTTATGACAAGCTATCGCAAAGAACTTTGGTTCAACGTACCAAGCAGGCGTGGGTTCATTAACATAACCCCCCAGGTGGAAGAATGCCTAAGAGAAAGCGGAATCAAGGAAGGCTTCGTGCTTTGCAACGCGATGCATATCACCGCGTCGGTGTTTATCAACGACGATGAATCCGGTCTCCACCATGACTATGACGTGTGGCTGGAGAAGCTGGCCCCCCACGAGCCGGTCTCTCAATATCGCCATAACGTGGGCGAGGACAATGCCGACGCCCACATGAAGCGGCAAATCATGGGCCGCGAGGTGGTCGTTGCCGTTACCAAGGGTCGGTTGGACTTTGGGACCTGGGAGCGGATTTTCTATGGAGAGTTCGACGGCCGCAGGAAAAAGAGGGTCCTGGTAAAAATTATCGGAGAGTAGTGATCTAATTGGCGCTAAGAGATATGAACTCACTCGGAAGATGTCCCTGGCAGAAGATTGTTACTCACCTGAGAAAAAACCCTGATCTGAAATGGTTAACGACCCAACTGGA
>JARRRH010000054.1:0-10648 GCA_037380925.1 Deltaproteobacteria bacterium
TCAATCACCGCTCTGTCATTGTCCTTGTCAGGTCGAAGTACGATCGCTTCTCCAGATGCCGCGTGGTTGACGAACTGCTCAACACAGGCAGCAAGGGCCAGGATGAGGCGAATTGGATTCGTGTCAACGGACGGGGCCCCGTCAAGGGGTTCCGCCGATAGGGTCACCTCTCTCGATCGGGCAAAACGCTGCATAAGAACGACCACCTGGCTTACCAGTTCGTTCAGTTCAACCCGGTCTTGTGGCTGATCCATGCTATGGGCAAAGGAATTGAACTGGGTAACGATTTCATCGCCCCGGCGAACATGCTTTTCGATCTTGCCCAGCGCATTCGCGAACTTGTCCCTGTGAGGGAAAGAGCTTTCTTCTGAAAGCGCAAGAATGTCCTCCATCAGTCCGGAAGACTCCCTGATAATCGCCAGTACATTGCGCATCTCGTGTGTTACGGCCGCGGAAATCCTGCCTATCAGCGCAATCTCCTTCTGCTCCATAGTTCGCACACCCCGTTCCCGAGGCTGTCTCGGAAGGTCCTTCCGCCCCCCGCGGCCTGTGTCTTAATATCATTCCGAGGCGATAGCCGAGGAATCTTGAACATGTAAGTGACTATGCTCACGAGATTTCTCGCTACGCTCGAAATGACGGATGACCGCGGAAAACGGATTACGACACAGCCTTCTCCCCGGAGAGGGGAATCAAAATGACATGAGGGCAGCCTCTCCGCAGATTTTGATTTTTCCCGGGCCGGTAGGATTCCCGGGTTGTATTCATATAGGGGACCAGCATCAAACCCCAACGCCCAATTTTGCGTTTTATACCCGTTTACGGGAATGAGTGCAAGCCCATGTTCTCCAGCCTCATCCTTTACTGAGGGGGAGGGTTCTTCATGGCCCCGGCAGAATCTTTGTAAAGAACGTCCGGTAAACACAAAGGCTTAGGCCCACTTATCTCTTGAATTATTTTCACCGGGAAATTAGTATGAAGACCTTCAAACGAGCCGGTCACAAAGCCGGATTCTCAGAATCATGTGGAAACAGCTTACATTGCGAGTCCGAATATTCCTTGTTTTGACCGCTTTGGTGGTGATCACACTCCTGGGTGGTCTCATCATGGTCTGGTATACCTACCGGATGGAGACTCTTCTCACAGACCTGATCGAGAAGAATGTCGCTGCTTTTGAGACAGCCGAAGCACTGGAGTCCGCCCTGGTCAATCAAAAGGGATTCGTTTCTTACTATTTTTTGGATGGGAATCCCGAGTGGCTAAAGCACCTCGGGGAATACCGCCGGATTTTTAGGGATCGACTGGATGAAGCCCGATCTCTTGTGTCAACGGAAACGGAGAGAGATCGGATTGACCGACTCGAGTCGGAGTATAAGGCTTATATTACTTTGAAAGACCAGGTCATCGAGCTTTATACCTCTGGTCAGCGCAAACAAGGTGCAGCCCTCCACAAGAGTGTGCGAAGCCATTTTTTCAAAGTTCTTGACTCCACAGAGGCATACAAGGACGTGTACGCCCAGAAAATCGACCGGATTAGAGACAGCAGCTACGATCAGGCCAAAAGGCTACGGATCGTGGCTGGAACGGCGATTCTCCTGGTCCTCACCCTTGCCGTGCTACTCGCCTTCGTTCTCGTCAACAATATCTTGGGGCCTCTGCGCCGTTTAGCCTTGGAGGCGGACCGGAGAACAGGCTCAGTCCTTTCAGATGATGAAGTCAAGGCCCTAAGCCGCAGTGTTCGCGGCCTGATCGAGGATATGGACCAAACGCAAACAGAACTCGAAAAGAGCCGTGAGCACCTGCTGCAAGCGGAGAAGATGGTGCTGGTGGGCAAGTTGGCGGCCGGAATGGCTCACAGTATTCGCAACCCACTGACTTCTGTGAAGATGAGGCTTTTTTCTCTGGATCGCACCCTTAATCTGTCCGAGCATCAGAGAGAGGATTTTCAAGTGATTTCTGAAGAAATCCTCCACATTGACACCATAGTTCAGAACTTCCTCGAATTTTCGAGACCTCCGAAACTGAAAAAGCAGAAAATATGCCCCTCTGAAGTGGTCGATCTGATGCTTCGTTTACTGGAACACCGTCTCGAATCTTACAATGTGGCGGTCAAGGTTCATCGGACGAAGCCTCTCCCTGAAATGCAAGGAGATCCGGAACGATTGAAAGAGGTTTTGGTCAATATTGTTGAAAATGCGTGTCAGGCCATGGAGGGTGGCGGTTCCATAACCATTCATGAGCAAGAGGACGCCGACGCCTCCTTAGGTCCGGTCGCTGTAATTCGATTAACGGATGATGGACCGGGCGTACCGGACTCCGTACAGGCAAAAATCTTCGAGCCGTTTTTTTCCACTAAAGAGGATGGTTCCGGCTTGGGTTTGAGCATCGCCGCACGAATCGTGGAGGAACACGGCGGTCGCCTTGAGCTCAGCTCGAAGCAAGGTGAGGGATCCACCTTTTCCATCATTCTTCCTGTAGAGGAGACGGGTTTTGAGCACCATTCTGATCATTGACGATGACGATCAGTTACGTAGAAGCTTTGAAAAACTTCTTACTGAAGAGGGCTATACGGTGGACGCAGCCCCTTCGGGAGAGGCGGGCCTTAACTTGGTCCGCTCCAGTGTGCCGGACCTGGTCGTTCTGGACATGCGCCTACCCGGCTTGAGCGGTTTCGAAACATTTCAGGCCATCCACGACATAGAACCGAAGTTGCCTGTCATCATAATGACGGCTTACGGCACAACCGAAACTGCCATAGAGGCCATGAAGATGGGCGCTTTTGACTATATCCTCAAACCCTTTGACATCCCGGACATGCTCGCACAGATCCGGCAAGCCATCGAAGCGGGCCGCCTGATGCGCTCTCCTATAGACATGAACAGAATTCCCGATCACGCCTCGCAGGAGGCGCTCATCGGGAGAAGCAAGCCCATGCAGGATGTTTACAAAGCGATCGGCCGAGTGGCCTCAACGGATGCAACGGTTTTGGTTCGGGGAGAGTCGGGTACAGGTAAGGAACTGGTTGCCCGCGCCATTTATCACCACAGCGCTCGAGCCGATAAGCCCTTTCTCGTCATCAACTGTGTCGCCATCCCTGAAACCCTTCTGGAGAGTGAGCTCTTCGGATACGAAAAGGGCGCTTTTACCGGCGCCTCCTATCGCCGTGTGGGCAAGGTCGAACAGGCCCATCGAGGAACGCTCTTTCTGGATGAAATCGGCGACATGCCCTTCAACATCCAATCCAAAATATTGCGGCTCCTGCAGGAGAAAAGCATCGAACGTCTCGGCGGCCGCGAGACCATCCCGGTGGATGTGAGAATTATTGCCGCCACCAACCGGAATCTGGAAACCGCACTCGCTGAGAGCCGGTTCCGGGAGGATCTCTACTACCGTCTAAAGGTGGTTACCATCTGGCTTCCACCTTTGAGGGAAAGGACTGAGGACATCTCTCAACGTGCAGAGTACTTTGTAGCGCGCTACGCTGAGGATATGGCCATGTCGAATCCAGGCATCACCAAGGAAGCCCTTCCCATACTCAACAACTATCCCTGGCCCGGGAATGTGAGAGAATTGGCCAATACCATTCAAAAAGCCCTCATATTCAATCCCGGTACACCCATCACCCCTGAGGTGGTCTCACAGGCGATTAGCGGCAAGATGCCGGGGACGGCCCTGAGTGGCGAAGGGAAGGATGAGGCGATTCGGGCATGGGCTCGGGAGAGGCTGCTTTCCGGCGTTGATGATAACCTGTTCGACAAAGTCATGGATCAGTTTTCCAGCGTCCTGGTGAGCGAAGCGCTGGCTTTAACGGGCGGCAATCGCTCCCAGTCGGCCAAGCTTCTTGGTTTGTCCAGGCCGACGCTCCACTCCAAGATTGAAAAATACGGCCTCAAATTCGAAACCTCCATCAAGAAGGAATAAAAAAACTCTATGTGCCGTTCAAAGGAGTTGGCACGCCCAATAACCCCGGGTTGGTTTTGGGAAGTGATGACCTCGCACGGGGTACAAGGCGCAGGGCGTAAGGCTTACGGCAAATCGAACATCCAACTCAAAGTTCCCTGCGCCTTGTGCCTTACTCCTTGGACCTTGAACATGGGGAACGGCCATCCCTGCCCCCCCAAACAAATGACAACAAGATCTTGGGTTCTGAAGATGGTCAGAGGTCAAATCCCAGGCCGGGTTTGTTGGTGGGAAAGAGGGTGCCATTGCGAAGGATGACGGCACCTTGGGTCGGATCGCCCTCGAGTCCGATATGGCCGTCGAGGTCGGCATAGACCACGTTCGGAGGCCCCAGGGCAAAGTGAAGGCCTGCAGCAATGGCCAAGGCGGCTTCGTCCATACAACCCACCATCACTTCCAGTCCTGCCGATCGGGCCACCGCATTGATTTGAAGCGCCGTGGTAATGCCCCCCACTTTCATGAGTTTCACATTCACCATGTCAGCCAGACCATGCCGGGCGATGCGGAAGGCATCTCGCAGCGTCATGAGGCTTTCGTCCGCCATGACCGGTATGGGCACGCTGTCCGTCACCCGTCCCAGAAGGTCGGGCTGGCCTTTTGGTGTGGGTTGCTCGATCAGTTCGAGACCGGCTTTTCTGGTTCGTTCCACGAACTTGAGGGAGTCTTCCACGGAAAAGCCCTGGTTGGCGTCAAAACGCAATTCAATGGCCCTGCCCACAGCCTCCCTCACTTTGAGCACTCGCTGGATATCGGATTCAACATCACTGCCTCCTTTGAGCTTCAGAGATTTGAACCCCTGTTCGACCCAGGCTCGAGCGCGATCCACCGTTTCCTGAACCGGCAAAATGCCGATGGTGACACTCGTTCGGATCCGATCCCTATACCCACCCAGGAGCTTCCACAAAGGAAGCCCGGCGGCTTTACCCAGGATGTCATATAAGGCCATGTCTACGGCGGCAAGGGCGGAAGACTGGAGCCTCAAGAAGGGTCTGATCTTCTCCAGGAGCATCACCGGGCGAAGGGGATCTGAGCCCTTGATGGAGGGTCCAACCACGTCATTGAGAGACTTCAGAACACTCTCAGGTCTCTCCCCGGTCACCTGCTCGTCAGGAGCAGCACAGCCGTACCCAACGATCCCCTGATTCGTCTCCACGCGCAGAAACACATTGGTGGTTTCGTGGATTGTTTCGTAAGCGATGGAATAGGGTTCTGCCAGGCGCATGGAGAGCGGCCAGGCCTTTATGCCTGCGATTTTCATGCTTCTCGATACCGTTTTTGGGAGATCTCGCCCAAACTCAAACGCTTAAGGTTCCTTACCTCTCATTTGGTCCGACGCCGCGTTCACTGCTCTGACCGGCGGGGCGTTTCGAAGGCATAGGGCAGTTTCACGGCCGGATCTTCAAGAGGGTCAAAGTT
Source organism: Deltaproteobacteria bacterium (assembly GCA_037380925.1). Lineage (GTDB taxonomy): Bacteria > Desulfobacterota > DSM-4660 > Desulfatiglandales > HGW-15 > JARRRH01. The sequence goes on from JARRRH010000054.1 coordinate 5,377, forward strand.
ATTCCACACTCTGCCGCTTCGGCTGACAGCGCCTTCGGCATGTTGGAGATAGATGCGATACAGGGACTCACGGATATCCACAGGAACGTCTTCCACGGGAGACCTCTCCGGATCGAACCGCACTTTCATCGTCTCCCCTCTTGACCGTGCCCTGACCTTGCCCAGCCTTGTTCCCTCAATAAGGCCCTTCTCCCTTAACAGGAAGGCCAGGTGCTCCGCATCGTCACTGATCTGATGTACCCCATTTACCGCAATAGTTCTTAGGCAATGTTCGATCTGTTGAGACGTGTAACCGCATTTCGTCGGATCTCCGCCAAGAGCCAACAGCATGCCCACAATGCGCCGGCATTTTTCACACCGGCCACATGGTTTGACCCGCTCCCCTTCCTTGTGGGCGGCGTGGCAGGACACCTGAAGACGCTGCACCTCCGGGTAACGCTCGACCAGGACTTTCTCGATAAGGAGTTCGGAAAGGGGTCTCAGCAGCGAAAATTGACGGACCCCCCAGCCTTTGCTCTGGAAGTATCGCGTCAGGGTATTGTCGAAATACCGGCTCTGGTCGTAAAGACCGTCGTAATGAGTAATCCCCTGATAAGACAGTCGCCGGGTGGTGTCGTATTCGTCGCCGATCACAAGACGACCGATCCCCCGTTTTCTGAGAAGGGGCAATGCCCCAAACAGAAAAACTGCCACGGTCCAAAGTCGAATGGGATATTCGTCCGACCGGATGCTTGCATGGTCATGCCGCACAAAAGGAAAGTGCCGCAACATCCAGTTGTACACCCGGTCCGCATTGGTCCAGACCCGTGCCGTGTTGGGGATATTGCCGGCAAAATAGCGGTAGGCATTCAGCGCAGTAAACCAATGCCGCCCCGACTCGTTGAGGAAAATCGGGTGCACCTCAAAACCCATTTCCTTCAACAAACTGAAACTCAGGAGGCTGTCCTTGCCGCCGCTGGAAAGAACGGCGTGCTTCGAAGCAGAGACGCTCCAGGGTTGCGGCTTGGTGGCGGCCGCTGGAGGGGCGCCCTCTCGGTTTTCAAACAACAGATGGGCCCTCAGGAACCTCCGGGCCTTGACAGGTCTGAGCTTGGCGGCCGCTCCTACGAGAAAGGGATTGGGTTCCAGAAATTTCTTCACGAAGATCTCGCGGGCCGTATTCTCCGCCGCCTCCTTGATAAGGCGCTGATCGTGCCTGTCAAACAAACCATGAAAAACAATGTCCTTGCAGAACAACCCGTAGTTGATCGCGACCTGGGCGGCGATCATGCTTGCGAGGTTAACAGAAGCAGTCTCGTCAGGGGCGAAGACGCTTTGCTCAAACCGGTAGATCAGTTCTTCGGTGTCTGAATGGTCATTGACCGTAACCCGGTAGGGAGATAGGAGACGGTTCCGCTCCACCCGCACGGGACCCACATCCATCCGGTCGATCACGCAAAGGATGTTCAAAGGATCTCCCTGTTCCGCCGGAAGGTCCCTGCTGATCTCGTCCTCTGCCATGCTCACTTCCTTTATTATGGCTTCAAATAAGGGTCGAGGGCATTAAGCGCAAGGTCTGCGCCCTCCAGAAGCACGTCGCAGGCAGGAAGGCCCGTGGCTTTTGTTATCCCCTTGCACGCGGCGGCGACAGCTTCTCTGTCCATGTTTTCATGGTTGATGGTAATGGCCACCACAGGCTTATCCGATAAAAGCTGGATGGCCTGAATCTGCTTTTCCAGGGGGTGGAGACGGTAGCCTGGAAATCCGTCGTATTCCAATCTTGCCGGCGCATGCTGAAGCACCACCACGTCGGGTCGCCCTGCTGCCAGAATCTCGAAGCCTCCGGGATAGGCCGGGTTCATTAAACTCCCCTGCCCTTCGAGGATAATCACGGCCGGGTTGACCTCTTTCCAGGCGGACCAGACCGCGTGTTCAATTTCACCGGACACAAAGTCATTGATGAGAGAATCGAGAATGATTCCGTAGTGCACGCCTTGCATCCATGCGGTCTGCCCGGTTCCGATGAGTTCGGCGGAATAGCCCCGAGCCTCAAGGGCATCCAAAAGCGCCCAGGCAGTGGTGCGTTTGCCAACAGCGGAGTCCGTGCCCAGAAGGGCAACCTTCAAGGAGGTGACTTCTTCGATTTTTCCCGTAAAGAAATGCAGATCCTTCACGGCCGGCGCCTTCCGAATATCCCGAATCACCACCCTTTGTTCGGCGGCCAGGGCGGCGATCTCACTGTCCTCTGAGAGATAGTCGTGGAGCCCCGAGTCCACGTTGAGCCCCAATCGGATCGCCTTGATCACATCGCTCCGCGCTTCGGCGTTCAGTCGGCCGCCATCCGGCGCCAACCCCACCACCAGGTGGGTTGCCGGAGGGTTGCTCCGTCTGGCTGAGCCCCCAGCTTCTTGAACATCGGCCCAGATTGGAATCCCTTTGTTTTTACCGTCCAGAACTTCCCCGGCATCCCTTCCGGCGTAGCGGGAGTCCACAACAGAGAGGACGTTATAGCGCCTTGTTCGCCGAACCAAGCCGTGGGCCGTCTTTCCATTGGGCGTGTTGAAAGCCCCTTCACAGTAAACGATCGCATTCCCTTCGGGAAAAGCGCTCATGACCTTCTCCCCGTAAGAATGACCACATACCGGTCTCCGGCAAGGATTTCTTTACGGTGGTAGTCCAGCAGGACGTTCAAACCGGCGGTCGATGCAGGCAGAACGTTGAGCCCTTCTTTCTCCCTGAGCATTTTTGAAAGGGCGAGCATATTCTTGTCCGACGCGTATGAAGCCCATCCTCCTGTCTTCCGGATGGCTTCCAGCGCATGATCCCCGTCGGCTGCGTGCCAGTTAATGAGGGGTTCGTTCACAGCGGTTTCGTGAATCACTTTCGGTTCGAGGTCGTCGCAGTGCGCCAAGTTCTTCATAAAGGCCCTGATGATCGGATTCTTCCCGTGAGAGGAGCCGGCAAGGATCCTCGGTACTCGGGATGTCTTGCCTCGGCGATAGAGGCTCAGGAAACCTTTGTAGATGCCTGCAAGGGTGGTGCCGTTGGATACGGGCACAGCGACCACTCCCGGTGCATCCCGAAGTTCATCGTAGATTTCGAAAGCGATCTCGCCATAAGCCTTAAACTGAAGAGAGGTGTTTGCGCCTCCCGGGTTGGCATCATAGATATCATCGGTTTCCGCTTTTTTGCGAGAAGCCTCCACAGCCGTCTCATAGTCCCCCGGGATGCGAACAATTTCAGCGCCGAAACCTTCCATCTCTTGAACTCTCCGGGTGTGAAATCCCTCAGGGATATACACGATGCACCGAATTCCCGCCGTGGATGCAGCAAGCGCCACTGCCGCGCCTTAGTTTCCGCACGTGGCCACGGTGACCCCGTCGAAACTGCCCCCCTCAAATTTCAAGAAGATCTGCCTGAAACCCACTTCTCTTTCGATGTTGCGCGCCCGGGTGAGGGTGGTATCCCCTATTTCAGACTCCGTGATGTCCTCGAAAGCTTCCAGCCTTTCATCAAGGTCTGCATTCTTGTCCGCTGCGATGCGTTTCTGGGTTTCCAGCTCGGGTGCTATCACAGGCACCTGAGAACTCGCCCCGTCCAGAAGCGCCAGCATCTGAGCCGTGAGATCCGGCGGTTGTGATTGATCCGACCCCTTGTCCTTTGACGAGGAACCCCCGCCGGAGGAAACAGGCATTTTGTGTTCATTCTCAGCCATACAACCCTCTCCTTCTCACAAGTACTGATTGAAAAAGCGATCCGACCCGTAAGAACCGGCACCGACCTACCCCTATACGGGGCTTCCGGAACTGGAGCAATGGGGTGATGGAGCGTTCCCGATTGTCGATTTTCGATTCCAGATCGACGAATGGGAGGCAGTTTAGACTCAACCTGAAATCGTCAATCGCACTTTAACGCCTTAAAGTCAATCCTGTGTTGACCTCCTCTTCCCTTTCCCGCCTGTTCAAATTCTGGGTTCCAAAAACAAAAAGCCCCGTACTGCAAAGGGCTCAACTAAATAGAGACAAAGGAATCCACGTTCCTCCCGCTGCTTCCTGGTTCGAGCTCTCTTCCCTGTTATTCCTCCTGAGCTTTTTTCCGGGTCTTTATCCCCCTATCTCAGTCATCGTCCTCATCATCATCGAAATCGAAGTCATCCTCATCGTCCAAAAAACCTTGTTCGCTTTCATACTCTTCTTCCAGCACTTCGTAGTTGCTCACCCGGATGTATTTGGTACCGTTCTTCTCCTGCCGGATGGTACCCGTCACTTCCACGTCTTCGTCCAAGTAATCAAAGAGCTCCTCGCCCACTTTGTCCAGTTCCACCCTGTAATCCTCATCGTCCGTGGTAATGGAGATGGCAATGACATTTTTCCGGCCATCCCACTCATCAGCGGACACAAAGCCTCGAATGGTGACTGCCTTTCCTGGTTTTTCCTTTCTCATAACCACCAATTTTCTCCCCCTGAAATCGGTCTGTGATTTCCTCAAAAAGTGAAGCCTCCCCGCGGCAAGCCGCGGGTTCTTCTCGAGGTCGCATTCCCTGAACCTTGCTTTAAAAAAATTTCCCTTACGACGATGACCTTCCTATTCTCCTCCGCCTTTGTGCGACCGATAACTTCTACTTCGTCACGGATATGGGAAAGCAGTTCTTTTCCCTTGCCTGTCAAGTCCACGACATATTCGTCCTCGTCCCACGTCGAGATCGCGATAGCCGTGACACGACCTGATTCATCCCATGCAATGGGAACCACAATGCCACCGACTTTGGTCAGGCCACTCCCCCTTTTCCGGGTTTTCTTGCCCCCTTTGGAAGACCCTTTCTTTTTGAGACCCAGTTCCATGTTTTTAAAACGAGGCAAGAGGTATGCCAAATTTGTAAGTCATTGGATACTATGGCTTTCTACTTTCCTTTCCTTCGGGCCGTCAGAAGCACCGGTTCCGATTCGAACTCGAGGTGGGCATGTGGAATTGCCGATATCCGGTTGGCATAACCTAATATTTTGGATTTGCTTGGAAAAACTAAACAAGAAATGAAAATTCCTAAATTGCAGGGATAGGAATCTCAAGTTCCGAGAAAGGGGCCTTTTTCAGGACGATCTATTTGTAACTCTCTTTATGGAGGTTGTACTTCTTCATCAGCTTATGGAGCTGTCGTGTGGTTATGCCGGCTGCCACGGCAACCGCTTGTATTTTCCCCTTATGCTTCGAGAGTTGCTCTTCGAGATAACCCATTTCAGCAACCTCGATGCCCTTTCTTCGTGCTTCCGCGAGGGTCAGGGGAGGGTTCGTCTGA
>JARRRH010000055.1:0-8738 GCA_037380925.1 Deltaproteobacteria bacterium
GGAATCCAGTTGATCTGTCAGACAGATATGGATGAGGATCTGATCTACAAACTGACAAAGACGATTATTGAAAACCTGGATTGCATGGCGAAAGTTTACGCGCCAGCCAAGGCCTTGACCCCTGAGTTTATGGCCACGGAGCTGGGCAACCCGTTTCATCCCGGTGCGATCAAGTACTTTAAAGAAAAAGGCCTGTGGAAATAGCATAAGGCATAGGGGAGGGGATAATGAGTGATAAAAAAGATGCGGGGGAAAAGAGATCCCGTATTCGCTCAGTTGTAGGAAAATGGGTTGCCGTCTGTTTTTCTGTTTTTGTTATCTACTCCATGGCAACCTTCAGTATCCAGGAAATGAAGCAACTCAGTCTTTTCCTTGCCTTTACCATTGCCCTGAGCTTCATTCATCATCCCCTCCATCCAGGAAAGCCGGATGCCAAGGCCTTTATGGTGATCGATTTCATATTGGCCGCCCTGATCTTTTCTGTAGCGGCCTACATCTGGATTGATTACTGGGAGTTCATTTTCCGTGTGGGCATCCCCACCAATCTCGATATCTTTTTCAGCATTGTAACTATTATTCTGGTTTTTGAGGCCACCCGCCGCACCGTGGGGTGGGCCCTGCTCATCGTTGCATTCATCTTTTTGGTGTACACGTTTTTCGGTCAATACCTGCCTCCCCCCCTGTCACACAAAGGGTATGATGTGGCAAGAATTGTCACCACCTTTTTTATGACAAAGAACGGGTTATTCGGCATTCCATTAAAAGTCACCACCCAATTTATCTTTCTATTCATCGCCTTTGGGGCCTTTTTCAGCGCCTGCGGGGGCACCCAGTTCTTTGTCGATGTTGCGACCGCAATCTTTGGAAGAATGAGAGGGGGTCCCGCAAAGGTCTCCGTTGCCGTGAGCGGCATGATGGGCACCATCTCCGGAAGCGCGGTGGCCAATACTGTGACGACCGGGACCTTTACCATCCCTCTCATGAAGCGGATCGGGTTTGAGCCCCACGTGGCCGGGGCCGTGGAGGCGACAGCCTCGTCCGGCGGGGCACTCATGCCCCCGGTCATGGGAGCGGCCGCCTTTGTGATGGCGGAGTTCCTTGCCGTCCCCTATGTCTCAGTCTGCAAGGCCGCACTCATCCCGGCCATCCTCTATTTTTTGGCGGTTTTCAGTATCGTCCATTTTTACTCTCTGAAGATCGGTATTCGAGGTCTGAAGAGAAGCGAACTACCGGTTCTAAGAGTGGTTTTGTTCCAGAAGTGGATCTTCATTGTGCCGCTTGCTGTGTTACTGTGGTTCCTGATTATAGGGTATTCGCCCAGGATCGCCGTCCTCTATTCCCTGTTGGCAACCGTCGTCATGGCAGCATTCAAAAAGGACACAAGAATGGGCCCTTCAAAAATAGTCCAGGCCCTGGCCGATTCAGGACTCAACTCCGTGATGATCTCCAACGCGGCCATTACAGCGGGAGTCGTAATCGGGGTGGTCCTCCTGACGGGCATGGGGAACAAGATCACTACCTTGGTGGTAAGTCTCTCAGCGGGCTCCCTGTTTGTGGCCCTGCCGATTGTCATGCTGGACTCTCTTCTTTTCGGGATGGGCCTGCCCACGGTGGTATGTTACGTGCTTCTGGCCGCGACCGTGGCTCCGTCTCTCGTTGATTTGGGGCTCTCTCCCATGTCGGCCCATTTGTTTATCTTTTATTTCGGCATGATGTGCATGGTCACCCCGCCTGTTTCCTTTGCATCTTATGCCGGAGCGGCTATCGCCAAAGCGGAGCCCATGAAGACCGGATGGACCGCCTGGACCTTTGCCTTGGCCGGGTTTTTTCTGCCCTACATGTTCGTTTACAACCCCGCCCTCATGATGGAGGGATCCACGCCCAGAATTACCCTGGCCGTCGTCACCTCCCTGATCGGCATCATTTGCCTGGGAGGGGGAATCATAGGCTATTTTCGTGTCCCTACGCGCATCCATGAAAGGGTCCTTCTCTTCGGTGCAGCCCTGTTTCTGATCAAGCCGGGCTGGTTCACGGACGTGATCGGGCTGCTTTGCGCAGCCGCGGTGATCCTGTCTCAGGCGCGGAGGGCCCCGGGTACGTCAAGGCAGGAAAGCGCTCGTGAGATCGGGAAATATCCTGCATAGAAGTCGGTTGTCGAGAATAATCGGAAACCCTTTTTTGGGGAGCTCGTGTTATGTCGGATAGAAGAGACTTGGATCAAATGAGAATCCTGATTGTGGACGATGAGCCGGATATCCTGGCCGTTTTGGAAGGACTCCTTTCAGAGAGTCCTCTGGTCAAAGCATCCAGCTTCCAGGAGGCGAAGGGGTATCTCGAAAGCCAGACGTTTGATATAGCGATTCTGGACATCATGGGTGTGGACGGCTACAGGCTGCTGGACATTGCCAAAGAAAAGGGCGTCACAGCGGTCATGCTCACGGCTCATGCGTTGAGCCCGGAAGACACAGCAAAGTCCTACAAGAAGGGGGCGGCTTTTTACGTCCCAAAAGATGAAATCAGTAACATCAGGACTTTTCTGGAGGATGTGCTGGAAGCCCAAGAGAGAGGAAAGAGCACGTGGTCCAGATGGCTCCACAGGTTTGGGGCCTTTTATGAGAAGAGGTTTGGTTCGGACTGGCAAAAGAAGGACAAGGAATTCTGGGACAAATTTGTGGAACGCTACGGTATGTGGTGATCCTTCCACACAGATTTCAATAACGGCTTGAGTGCAGGGGACAGGGTGTTGACCCTGAGTCCTCTGGAAGGTTGAAAAACAGGGAGCCTGTTAGGATCAGGTCCAAGATAAGATTGCCCAATTGATGGCCTGGAACGGTTGCGGGGTTGGTATGCCCCGCTTTTCGGTTGAACAAGAAGAAAGAAAAGGTATGGCAAAACCGACCAGACTTACGCCGGAGATGATTGAAGAATACACGGCAAGAGGTTGTTGGGACCAGAAAGGCATCATCGATATTTTAAAGGGGAATGTTGCAAAATTTCCGGAGAAAGAAGCTCTCGTTGATTCAGAAAGGCGATTGACCTGGACCGAGCTTGACCGGGCAACAGAGGCCGTAGCCATGGGGTTGGTCAAAAAGGGAATGAAACGGGACCAGGCCATTGTGGCGCAGCTCCCCCTCACAGGGATTTCGGTCATTTTGCTGTTGGCCTGCCATAAGGCGGGAATCATCTGTTGCTTAACCCCGTTAACGTTCAGGTTCAACGAGATGAAACACGTTGTGGAGACTCTGGGCGCCACGGCCGTTTTGACTCCGGTGCACCTGAGACGTACCGATTATTTCAGCACGGCCAAAGAGATTGCCCGCCATTTACGCCAATTGAAGCTCCTTTGCGTTCTCAGTGAGGAACCTCCTTTGGAGGCGATCCCTTTCAGAGAACTGATGGAGACGTCTTTTAATGAGCAGGACGCTGAAGGATTCTTAAAAGGGCAGGCATTCGGGCCATTCGAGGTCTCCTCGGTCGTTTTAAGCAGCGGGACCACGGGCATGCCGAAATGCATTGAGCACACCGGCGCCTCATCCAGAGCCGGGGGATGGGGTATTGTTGAACGGGCAAAACTGACTTCGGATGACATTGTGGGGATTATCGCCCCTCTTTCCGGTGGCCCGGGACTTCAAAATTTCTGGGCCGCGTTCCAGGCAGGGGCCAAAATATGCCTGCTGGAAAGGTTTACTCCTAAGGACGCGCTTGCGTTCATTGAAAGAGAAAGGGTGACCTACCTTCCTGCGATTCCGACCCAAGTTATCCGAATCGTCAAGGAATGTGATCTCAGCCGATACGACCTCAGCTCCCTGAGGGCCGTGAGGACGGGCGCTGCGGCCTTTGATGCGGCCATGGCCAGGGAAACGGAAGAGAAGATGAAATGCAAGGTTCTCATAGCAGGAGGATCCCAGGAGACTTACAGTTTTGCTCAGTCCGGCGTAGACGACCCCAAGGAGAAACGGATCGCCACCCTAGGCAAGCCTTTCCCCGGAAATGAACTCAAGATTGTCAATGAGGAAGGACGGGAGGTTCCTTTAGGAACGGTGGGTCAGCTTTGTGTTCGCGGGGCTTCGACAAGTTCCGGGTATTTTGGGGATATTGAAGCGACGCTCGCCGCGTGGGCGACCCTGGGCATGGAGGGCTGGTATAAGACCGGCGATATGGCCAAGCTCGATCAGGAAGGATACCTGAGCATCGTGGGGCGAAAGAAGGATATGATCATCAGGGGAGGTCAGAACATCTATCCCGGGGAGATCGAGAATCTCCTCCTTTCCCATCCCAAAGTGTTCCAGGCCGTGATCATCGCCATTCCCGACCCGGTGATGGGGGAGAGGGGCTGTGCATGTGTCGTTTGCGTTCCGGGTGAGACCTTCACATGGGAGGAAATGACTTCCTTTCTCAGAGAAAAAGGCCTGGCCGTTCACAAGCTGCCGGAACGTCTGGAAATCATGGACCGGTTTCCCCAGTTGGTGGACGGCCAGAAGGTGGACAAGATTTCTCTGAAAAGGATGATTACAAAAAAGATTGAATCGGAAGACTAAAGATGCCATCGTTTGATGGCATGAATAGGAAATGTTTTTTAAGGAGGTGGACATGGAGAGATCAACTCCTGGTGGGGTCCGGATAGACACGGAGGTTCTGGTCCTCGGGGCAGGGGCTGCCGGCTGTTTGGCCGCATACGCTGCACGGGAGCAGGGTGCCAAAGTGACGATCTTGGACAAAGGGGCCCTGATCAGCTGCGGTTGCACAGGAGCCGGCCAGGATCATTTCGGCGCCCACCTGAACACCGGCCCGGAGTGGGACTCGGATGAGGCTGCCACCACCTATTACAGCCGTCCCGGTTGGGGAGTGGGGCGTGCGTTGGTTGACAAAACTTTCACGAAGGTGGTCGGGTTCATGGTCAAACTCATGGAGGACTGGGGTGTGGAGTTCTACAAGAACCCGGACGGGACATACTGGCGATGCCAGGCACTGGGGCAGCCCGGGCCTTGGTGGCTCATGATGAAGAACGGCAGGTATCTCAAAAGGATCTTTGCGAAAAGGGTCCGCGAGGCGGGTGTTGACGTGGTCGAGCAGATTCAGGTCACGAAGCTTCTGCGGGATAAGGACAAGGGGCGCATTGCAGGAGCCATGGGTTTCAACAGAAGAACTGGAGACTTCTATATGTTCAGGGCCAAGGCGGTGGTGATCGCCATGGGTGCCCATCAATCCCGTTGGTCCACCAATTCAACGAGAAATCCATTCAACATATGGCAAAACCCGGCCAATACGGGCAGTCAGATCGTGGTCGCTTATAACGTGGGCGCCAAGGTCAAAAATCTGGAATGGTGCACGGGAACAACACTGCCCAAGGGCTTTGGTGCCCCCGGCATGTGCGCCTTCGGGGGCATGGGGTCCTTCATGAGGAACTGTAACGAAGAAAGATTCATGGAGAAATACCATGACCTGGGCGACAAGGCTCCTAGGTCCTTTCATATCAAGGCAGAGCGGGAGGAGATCGGTGCGGGGCGGGTGCCTCTCTTTGTTGATTCCAAGGAGCTGGGGGAACAGGATTTTCAGCATCTCAACGACAACCTGCTTTCGGTGGACAAGCACACCTTCGGAGACTATCTGGAGCAGCGCGGCCTGGACTTGAAGAAGGACCTCCTTGAAGTGGAGACCGGTGAATCCTCGGGAGGGGGGAATCTCCATGTGGATATCCATTGCGAATCCGTCAACTTGAAAGGTCTTTTCGGACTTCCCTTTTCGGGGATGCTGTCCACCGCCCTGTGCGGGGGCTATGTTACCGGCATGGAAGCCGGCAGGAGTATCGGGCAGGTTAAGGAACTCAGCAACATCGACACGGAAGAGGTGGAAAAGGAAAAGAAACAAATCGCGGCCATCCTGGACCGGGAAGAAGGATATACCCCGAAAGAATATGAAGACCTGATCCGGCAGGTGATGGAGCATTACATGGGCCATAGACGCAGTCTGAAAGGCCTCAGCATTGCGCTGGAAAAACTGCAATTGATCGAGAGTAGGTGGGATGAAGTCAAGGCGGAAAACTGTCACGAATTGACACGGGCTGTAGAGGCCTTGCATCTGCTCAAGTACTGCCAACTCATGATCAAGTCCGTCATTGAAAGGAAGGGAATGAGAGGATTTTACAACCTGGTGGATTACCCTCCCAAGCTGGACCCGGAGCTGAGAGACAAGTACGTTGTTTTATACCAGGAGAAGGGCGAGCAGAAAGTGAGTTTCGAGCCTTTGGAGCAGGAGGGGGAGGTAAATCATGCCGCCTAAATTCAGCAAGGAGCTGGAGCATCCTGTCAGTTATATTGGGGAGACCCCGAAGAGCCAGCCCAGGACATCCCCCTGCGAGGCCAACTGCCCTGCGGGACACGGCATTCAGAGGACGATCTATCTCATACAGAACAACGAATTCGAACAAGCCCTGGAAAACGTCAGGGCCAGGAACCCGTTTCCCGGTGTTTGCGGCCGTGCCTGTTTTCACCCCTGTGAGGCGCCTTGTAACCGGCTTTACTACGATAACGGGATATCGGTCAGGGCTCTGGAGAGGGCGGCCTTTGACCTGGCCGACCGAAACAAGGTGGCCATTGTGGGATCGGGCCCTGCAGGGATGACGGCCGCCTATTTCTTGACCCTGTTAGGCCATGATGTAACGGTTTTTGAGGCCCTGCCGGTTGCGGGCGGCATGCCCCGAGTCGGCATACCGGATTACCGGCTCCCCAAGGACGTTCCGGACAGGGAAGTCAACGATATTCTTGAAATGGGCGTGAAGGTCCGGACCAACACCCGGGTCGGAGAGGATGTTTCCTTCGAGGACCTCATGAGCGACTATGATGCCTGCCTCGTTGCAACCGGGGCCTGGAAGGAGAAAAAGCTGGATATTCCCGGAAGCGGCCTGGCAACTCCCGGATTCCATTTCCTGTTCCAGGCCAAGGAAGGCCGCAAGACGGAACTTGGAAAGAGGGTCCTGATTATCGGGGGCGGAGGTGTGGCTTTCGACTATGCCGGTACGGCAAAGCGCCTTGGAGCCGAGGAGGTGCACATCGCCTGTCTGGAACCCAGGGACAGGATGGTCGCTCCGGAAGAAGACGTCGTACAAGGGGAAAAGGAGGGGACCATTCTCCATAACTCCAAAGCCTTTACAAGGATTGTGGATGAGAAGGGCGTGGTAGCCGGTGTGGAATGCCTTGATGTTAGATCCTTTTCATTTGATCGCCATGGCCGTCTCCACGTGGAAACAGCGCCCGGGAGCGAGCAGATCCTGCCGGCGGATACCGTGATATTTGCCGTGGGTGAGGAACCGGACTTGGATTATCTGAAAGGCGCGGCGGATTTTACCTTTACCGAAACGGGGACCCTAGAAGTCGACCTCGACACCTTGGCCACTTCCGTCAAAGGAGTTTTTGCCGCAGGGGATGCCGTTACCGGGCCGAGTTCCATTGCGAGCGCCGTTGGAACAGGCAGAAAGGCGGCCCTCTCTATAAACTGCTTCCTGGCTGGGGAAGATTTCCGGGAGATTGAGAGTGTCTATTTCGGTCCCCAGTGTGAGATCACCGTCGAGCACTTCCAAGCCGGTCAAAAGAAACCGGGAAAACCCCACGTGGTGCCATATGATGAGATTTTGAACCCCGACTATTATGAAAAACAGGACCGGGTGGAGATGGCATACCTCTCGCCCCGGAAGTCGGCCGAGAGTTTCGAGGAGATCAACAAAGGATACACCAGGGAGGAGGCGGTCCGCGAAGCAAACCGTTGCTTCCATTGCGGTCATTGCGTCATGTGCGGTACTTGTGTGGACCTCTGTCCGCTGGACATTCTGATCATGGATGAGGACGGGCCGATGGTGGCCTATCCCAAGGAGTGCTGGCATTGCGGAGGGTGCCGGATCAACTGCCCTTGTGGTGCGGTTTACTATGAGTTCCCCCTTTCCATGCTCGTGTGAAGCGGGCTCTTTGACAGGGAGATCGCGTTTGGATTTCCTGAGGACTTGCGGGAAGGCGTTAAAGCATATAGGAGGCTCCTATGAATCTGTCAAACATAATCCTTCACGGTTCCAGATACTTTCCTGATCATGAAGCCATCATTTTCGAAGACCGCCGAATTACTTACAGGCAACTGAATAGTGCTGTGGATATGGTGGCGTATTATCTCCGAGAGCTGGGTATCCATCAAGGTGATAGGGTGGCGCTTTACTGCGAGAACCGGCCCGAATGGGTCATGCTCTACTACGGCATTATTCGGTTGGGAGCTGCAGTGGTCTGCGTGAGTTCGGCCTACCGGAGGACAGAACTGGAATATTTGCTCAAAGATTCTCAGCCTGCATGTGTGGTTACTTCGGAAGGACTTGTGCCGCATATTCCGGACAATAAAACGCTGCCCGAGATCAAAGACGTCCTCGTCATCGAAAGAGATGACCATCTGTCGGATCTCTGCCGAAAGGCGGCAACCGATTCGATTCCCCCCCTCCCTGTTAAGGACTGTGATGCAGATGCGTCCTGTTTGATCCTTTATACCGGAGGCACCACAGGCGTTCCCAAGGGAGCCATGCTTACGCACAAGAACCTGCTTTACACTGCACAAAACGTTTGTTACCACGAGCGCGCAGATTCAAGAGACAGGGGGCTTTGCTTTTTGCCTCTAAACCATGTTTTCGCCGGCAACCACATAATGAATTCTCTCCTGTATTCTTTTGGAACCTTGGTCATCCACAGAGGCTTCGATATGGACGAAAT
>JARRRH010000056.1:0-8533 GCA_037380925.1 Deltaproteobacteria bacterium
CCGAGAACAATGCTGGTAAATGCAGTCAATAAAAGGAGGATATATAGGTTTTTCCCCGCTATGCTCAGAATCTCGCTGGCGAAAGCAGCCGACACCCCCGTCATGGTGAGAGCACCGATCATTAAAGACACCCCGGCAAGGATGGTGGTCAGTTCCGCTAAAAGTCTTGCCGTCTTCTCCATGAATTCCGCAAAGGACCGGCCCCGAAGCCTTGTTTGCTTCCTGAGCATGGTCAGGGCCAGTAGACTAGCGGTGGCGATAAAGGGAGCCCTAGATTCCAGCCTCAAATGAGCCACGATCCATACCAGCAGAAGAAATGAGAGGACGTAAAACCACCCCTCTTTCATGGTTCGGCGCAAAGAAGGCAATTCCGATCTGTCAAGCCCGCTGATTGTGTTTTTCGCCGCATAGGCGTCTACCTGCATCAGTATGCTGCTGAAATAGAGAATTGACGGTACAGCAGCGGCCACGGCGATCTCCAGGTAGGGCACCCCAATAAACATGGCCATGATAAAAGCGGTCGAGCCCATGATGGGAGGCATCAGGACTCCACCGGCGGAGGCGCAAGTCTCAATGGCGCCCGCGTAATAGCTGGGGTAACCTATTCTCTTCATCGTAGGTATGGTTATAGACCCGGTCGTCAGGACATTGGACATTACGCTACCGCTTAAACTGCCAAAGAGGGCGCTGGCCAGAACCGAGACTTTGGCAGGCCCTCCGCGGGAGGATCCCAAGATGGACAGAGAGAGATCCAGAAAAAATTTTCCTCCTCCCGTGATCGTCATGGCCACCCCGAAGATAATGAACCCGATGAGCAAATCGGCAAGGACCATGATTGGTATGCCGAGGAGTGAGTCCGTGCCCATCGAATGCAGCCTGATGGTTCCCCAAAAAGAGTATCCCTGGCCCACAAAAGGAGCCGGCACGTAGGGCGCAAGCATTGGGAAGAAGAGAAAAAACAGGCAAAAAGCAAAGAAGATGTTGCCGGCGCTCCGTCTCGTGGCTTCCAAGATCAGCACCAGAAGAACGGCTCCTAGAATGGTCGGGGCTGTTGGAGCGGTAAACATCCAGCTGTCAAAAAACAGAGTGTACCCATGTGCGGAAAAATAGATCAGGCATGAAAGAGTAAGAGCGAAAAGAACAAGGTCGTACCAGGGGACCCTGTTTCTGGGGCTTCTGGGAAATGCAGGACAAAAGAGAAAAACGGGCGGCAAAAAAGCGGCATAAAAGGCGTAGTAATAGCTGATTTCGTAAAAAGATACCCCGAAGTACGTGAGGATAAAAAATATCTGGACAATACTGATCGAAACGCCTGAAGCACACAAGCCAACGACAGCAGCTTTGT
Source organism: Deltaproteobacteria bacterium (assembly GCA_037380925.1). Taxonomy (GTDB): domain Bacteria; phylum Desulfobacterota; class DSM-4660; order Desulfatiglandales; family HGW-15; genus JARRRH01. Next base: position 1,346 of record JARRRH010000056.1, read on the forward strand.
GCCCCCCCTTTAACTCCCTATACTTGGAAAGGGGGGCACCCCCGCCGGGTTGGAAATTTACTTCTCCAGCAGCCGTGTTTGAGTCGAATGATCCTGTCCCTTTTTCTATCCTCATTCGACAACGGTGTATCCTGTTATGGTTTTTTGCCTTTCATGCCAGCGGCTTCTGAGTTCCTCGGCGCTCCAATCCTTTGCTTTGGCCTCCTTTAAAGTGGCTGCCCAGGCCTCTTTCGCCCTCTGCTGCAACTCAAGGTTTCGCTCGTTACGGCTTTGGTGATTGGCCGTCCAGAGGCCCTTTTCCTTAAAGTATCTGACGGCTCCGGGATGGTAAACATGAGGGATTAGTTCAATGTCCAGGGCTTCCTCCATGTTGCATATCTTCCAGGCCGGGACCATGCCTTGCAGTTTTTCGATGTTCTCGCCTATGGTCTTAGTGACTAAATAGACGAGCTCCGGACTTGTCCACTCGTAAGTGGAAATCGTGTAGCCGACATTCAGAGCTTCCAGACGGTTTTCCTTTGAAAGGCCAGGTCCAATTGAAGCCTTGGTGGGGAATCCCCAGGGTGCGATACTCCGCAGGCGCTTCCAGCCTTCCGCGCTTCCTTGGGGAACCGGAATCCATTTCAAGCCCTTCGGGGAAGCTTCCACTTCGTAAAGCACCGACGAGGTCAGATTTGCGAAAGGCACCGCGTCGACCTGCCCTGAGATAAGGGCCTTGAACTGGGCAGTGTATCCCGGCACAGGGACCTCTACGATGTCTTTGAACGATAGACCGGCATAAGCCAGGAAGGAGAGGCCAATAAGGTTGCCGGCTCTGTTTGGTACCATGGCCAAACGTTTTCCTTTGAGGTCTGAAAGAGAATTTATGTCTTTTTGCGTTTTGGTTGTTACAGGCGCCATATAAAGCGGGCCTATCCATGCCATCTGCAAGGGTTGTACACCCCACTCACGATTGGCATAGTCCTCCAAACCGAATTCCTGAGCGTAGAGGATATTTCCCGGCACCGCTGAAAGGTGGGCTTCGCCTTTTCGCAACATCTCGATCCTTCCCTTTTCAGCAGCGATCGGAATCACTCTGATCTTTTTCGCGGTTTTTTCCTTGAAGACCTCGCCGAGCGCCGTGGCCAAAGCATAGGACGCCGAGCCTATTCGATGCGTGGTCATACCGAGAATTTCGGGTATTTCTCCGGAACCTTGGCCTGGGGATTCAGCCCGGGCCGGGGCGGCAGATAACAAAGCGGCGATGAAAAAAGCCCCCAGACATAGGGCCCACTTTTTTTGCCTCATGACGTCTCCTCCTTGATGTATGTGGTTTACTGCAATGCTCTATGTTCAAAACCCCTTTTTTCACCGAGATGGCATTCCTATTCGTTCATTTGTGGATGTACACGAGCGTTGATTCCTTCCCAAAACCTTATTCAATAAAGCGGAATTAAAACGCTTCCACCGGCTTCCCATGGGCATTTCCACTCATAGCCAAAAGGCTCCTGGGTAGATGGTTATCTTGAAGGTCGCTTCTGACAGCGGGCGGAGTGCAGCCTTGAATCAGATTTCCAAGTAGAGAGAAAAAAATGAATGATAGGAACTTATTTTCGGCGCAACGCAGTATATGCGATTTCAATTTTTTGTGTCAAGGAAGAAATTGGCACAGGAATGGCAGCGGGTCCTTAATAAGATAGGTGCCTCGCAATGGGAGTCAGCATACGTTATGCGGCTTCGAGCTTTTCCACGATTTGGCCCTAGAGCAAGAGAGTAAATTTATTCAAATTCCCTCAAATTTGTGCCCTCCCAGCAAGTTTAAGCCTTTGGCAGTCTTCTTGAAATGAGCTCTCCTTTTGTTCAAACTTCCTATCCATTCGGTGGGTTGCCGCCGCAACATTATGATGCTGAATTTGGCTTGAAATACAAGGAAAAATCCATTATAAATTTGTCTCCCCAAAAGGATTTCTTTGACCATGCGGCGTACAATTTAAGATGCCAAACGGTACTTTGCCAGCCGGATGACAAGCGCTCTTAAAAACAGCCTCGTCCCCCTTTATGGCGTCCAGCGATCGGATAGTGCATGCCTCTTTAGGAAAGACAAGTAGAATGATTTTGGCCATTGCCGGCAATGGCCTTGTGATAGCCATTTGAAGCCGTCTTGATATCCTTACATTATTTTTCAACATTGTCGGTTGTGGCGTGTTATTCTTGTTTGTCGTCCAAGGATTGGGTACCGGAGAGAGGAAAGGGCGTAGAATGAAAGAATTGAGAACAACGGAGAAGCTGATCATAACGGTTGCAACAACCGGGGCCTTTCAAGGCAAGGAAGCCAACCCCAATCTCCCCATTCAGCCCGAAGAGATCGCCGAAGCGGTCTATGAGGCCTGGAACGAGGGGGCAAGCATCGCCCACATCCATGCGAGAGAAAGTAAGAGTAACAAACCGACCTCCGACCCGGAGATTCTTCAGGAAATCGACAGTCGGATAAGGGATAAAAAATGTGATATTATCATCCAGCATAGCACCGCCGCTGATTACATCCCCAGACTCGGAGAAGACAAACGCATTAAAGCCATTGAGATGAATCCCGAGATGGCCTCACTAGATATCACTATTCCGCGCCTGATCACCTTCGGCGGGAAAGAGGCTCTTTATATTACGACACTCTCTGAGATCGAAGTTGGGGCCAAGAATATGCTGGACAGGGGGGTTAAACCGGAACTTGAAGTCTTTAATCCCGTCCTTATGGAGGACACCTATCATTTGATTGAAAGAAGATTATTGACCAAGCCCTATTGGTACAATTTTGTCCTTGGTATGAGACGGATTAATCGTGCCTACATGGGGTATTCCCCACAGCTTTTGATGCAGTTGGTCGACGCGCTCCCTCCGGACTCGATGTTCAGCGTCATGGGGGTCGGCAACGACGAACTGCCCGCTACGACGCAGTCCATTCTCCTGGGGGGCCATGTACGCGTCGGTTTTGAAGACAACATATATTACCGGCGAGGACAACTGGCGGAAAACAATGCCCAATTGGTCTCGCGCTCCGTGCGCATTGGGAAGGAAGTAGGTTGCGAAATCGCCTCACCCGCGGAAACCAGACAGATGCTGGGAATCTCCCCTTTGAATCTCCAGTAAAATCAAGAAACAGACAGGAGAAGCCACCATGAAGATTGACATAGCCGCACATATCATGCCCCTCCAATACAAAGACGCCCTTTATCATTTTAAGTCCACGAAATTTAACTTGAGAACAGTCATTGATACGCTTCCGACTATGGTTGATCTTGATCACCGGTTCAGAGTGATGGACAAGTTCGAAGGCATGATGCAAGTATTGACCTTGACGGCTCCGGCAGTCGAAGAATTCGCCGATGCCAAAAAGTCTCCTGATTTTGCAAAACTGGCCAACGAGGCTATGGCGGACTTGGTCCTCAAGCATCCTGACAGGTTTGCCGCGGCTGTCGCCTGCCTGCCTATGAACAATATCGATGCCGCAGTGGATGAGATCGACAGGGCCGTAAATGATCTCAAGTTCAGGGGCGTGCAGATCAATACCCCTATAAACGACAAACCCCTGGATGCGCCGGAGTTCATGCCGATTTATGAGAAAATGGCTCAATACAACCTGCCGATCTGGATCCATCCCATGAGGACCCCTGATTTTCCGGATTATAGAACCGAGAAAACTTCCAAGTTCATGATCTTCCATGTCTTTGGCTGGCCCTATGAGACGGCAGCAGCAATGACGCGCCTAGTCTTTAGCGGTGTTTTTGAGAAATTCCCCGATCTCAAATTTATCGTGCACCATGCCGGCGGTATGGTGCCCTTTCTGGAAGAGCGGATCGTAGGGGCCTATGACCATGCAGAGATGCAGAGAAGGGCGAAATACAAGGTCGGGCTGACCAAGGCCCCTATCGAATATTTCAAGAAGTCCTTTTATTATGATACGGCCATTTATGGCAATACGGGCGCCCTGATGTGTACCCGTGCGTTTTGCGGTGCAGAGCAGATGTTGTTCGGCACAGACTTCCCCTATGACAGTCAGTTCGGCGAGAGGTATCTTCGACAGACCATTGCTGCTGTGGACGGCATGGATCTCGATCAGGCAGAGAGAAAGATGATATTTGAAGACAATGCCAGAAAACTCATGAGGTTGCCGGTTTGACAGAAATTTAAATTGAGCGATCTAAGTGCCAGGAGATATCGAAAAGGTTATTAAAGGTCGTTCGTCAAACAAGAAAGCGGGAGGGAAGGGTGCGTAGAATCTGCGGAGACCATCCAGGATTTCGAGGATCTCCTTTATCTATTGCATAAGCATTGTGTCAGATATCTGATTATCGGGGGGATTACTTTCATCTATCATGCAAAATCCCGCTAAACCAAGGACATAAAGGTATGGATTGATCCGAGCGAAGGCAATGTTAAGCTTGTCAGCAAAGCACTCAGTGAATTTGGCAAGAGACTCATTTTAATTGACTCCAGCGACAGAAATTGCCATAAGAACAGGCATATGCCTTCACGACACCCTTTACAGTAAAGAAGTGTTAGGAAGTACCAACGGAGGAGGAATTCTACGCAAGGGACATGAAGATAATTGAGCATCTCATGCTAGAAAGGGGGTGATGATTTCGAGAGACTAGAGCATTGGCTGGGGCTTCTTTAATGAAAATCTTTTAGAATGGGGTGTATCATGAAAAAGATAAGATGGTCCGTTGTCCTTTCCTTGACTATGGTGTTCTTCTTTTCATCCCTGGTAGTATCTCACGCCGCAGAGAAAAAGCCCATTCAACTCAGTTGGGCCAGCTTCTACTCCGCGGCCCATCCCCTGTATCCAATGACTGAGAAATGGGGAAGCGAGATAGAAAAGCGCACGAACGGACGGGTAAAGTTCACCTATTACCCCGGCTCAACTCTGCTCAAGGGGGATGAAATCCCTGATGGCATCCTCAAGGGTATTGCAGACATAGGTGATGGCGTGACGGCTTATACGCCGGGACGCTTTTTTGCCATGGAGGCCGTAAACCTAACCATAGGCTATAGTTCTGCAAAGATGGCCACGTTTGTAGCTAATGAGTTTTATAAGAAGTTCAAGCCAAAGGAATTTGAAGACTATAAAGTACTCTATCTGCATTCTCACGGCCCGGGTATTCTTCATAGCAAGCGGCCGGTTTACAAACTTGAAGATATGAAAGGTTTGAAGGTCCGTGCTGTAGGGGCTGCGGCTATGGCGACCAAGGCCCTCGGCGCTGTACCGGTTGCCATGCCTATGTTTGATACTTACGAGTCCCTGAAAAAGGGTGTGGTAGACGGGACATTGAGCCCTATTGAGGCCCTTATGACCTGGAAACAGGCCGAGGTTGTCGACTATACGACCGAGTGCTTCGGGATTGGATATACATCCCACTTCTATGTCGCCATGAGTCGTAAAAAATGGGATTCCCTGCCCACAGATGTCCAAAAGGTCTTTGAAGAGGTGAGCGCCGAATGGATTCCCATAGCGGCTGAGGTGTGGGATTCCTCTGATGAAAAGGCCAGAAACTATGCACTCAAAAGGGGCCACACAATTATCCCCCTCTCCGATGAAGAAAATGCCCGATGGGCCGAGGCCGTCCAGCCTGTGATCTCTGACTATGAAGAGAAGGCAGAGGAGAAGGGATTGCCGGGCAAGGAATATGTGGCGGCTGTAAGGGCGCTGATCAAGGAATTTAAGGAAAGCCAGAAATAGAGAACCCAAAAAAAGTGCTGCCGGGCTGACGTGACAGCCACGGCAGCCGCTTTTTTCGTTTCTGGAGAGGTGATCACATGGCGCCGTTTAGCAAAGCTATTCGTAGATTTTCCGTTATCCTGAATTGGTTCGCCGGATCTTGTTTGATCGGCATGGCCGGCCTCACCTGTACGGATGTGGTGCTCCGCCTCTTCGGGCATCCCGTTCTCGGCGCCTATGAGATCGTTGGGTTTCTGGGAACAGCGGTGGCAAGTCTGGCAGTAGCTTATACGACCGTAGAACGCGGCCACGTAGCTGTATCCATACTTGTGATGCGACTGTCCCACCGGCTTCAAGTTATTATCCATCAAATCACCCACCTGTTGAGCATTGTCCTTTTCGGTTTGTTAACAGTGGAATGTATCCGGTTTGGAAACGACTTGAAGGTATCCGGAGAGACGTCTTTGACGCTGACACTGCCTTTTTTCCCATTGCTTTACGGTATGTCCTTCTCCTTCCTCATCGTCTGCATCGTCCTCTGGCTGGACTTCTGGAATGTGCTCACAGGAAAGGAAAAACCATGGTATGTGCCTTGAACTAATGGGAGAGGGAGACTGCAGATGAGTCCAACGACCGTTGGTTTAGTGGGATTGGCAATTCTGGTTATCGTTCTTTTTTCGCGCATGCCTGTGGGTTTTGTGATGGCCCTTTTAGGGTTCGCCGGGTTTACCTATATGGTGTCTCTGGAAGGCGGCCTCCGGGTGCTTGCCAAGGATTTCTACGGCATGTTCAGCTCTTACAACATGACTGTTGTCCCGTTATTTATCCTAATGGGTCAAATTACATTTCACGCAGGCATCAGTCGCCGCCTCTTTGATACCGCCTACAAAATCTTTGACTATTTACCAGGCGGCTTGGCAATTGCCACGGTGGGAGCCTGTGCGGGGTTCGCCGCCATCTGCGGTTCGACCAACGCCTCGGTTGCCACAATGACAACTGTGGCGCTTCCTGAGATGAGGCGGTACAAGTACGGAACTTCCTTGTGTACCGGCTCGATTGCTGCAGGCGGCAGTCTGGGGATCCTCATTCCTCCCAGTGTGATCTTTATCATTTATGGTATCGCAACTGAGCAATCTATTGGAAAGCTTTTTGCTGCAGGAATCTTACCAGGGATCCTTCTGTCCCTTTTTTTCTGCCTAACCGTTTTCATTTGGGCGCGGCTCAGACCGGAGGCGGCTCCCTCCGGGAGAAAGACCACATTTAAAGAAAAAGTATTCGCCCTCTCAGGCATAACTGAGACCCTCTTGCTGTTCTTTCTTGTTATGGGGGGGCTTTTCGTTGGCTTTTTTACACCAACCGAGGCAGGTGCCATCGGCGTCGGAGGTGCCATCATCATCGGTGTCGTTCGACGAAGGCTGAGCTGGCGTGGATTCTCCCAAGCGGTGACAGAGAGCACGAGAATCTCTTGCATGGTCCTGGTTATCGTTTCCGGCGCC
>JARRRH010000057.1:0-8525 GCA_037380925.1 Deltaproteobacteria bacterium
CTTCCGCCCGCCTAACGCATGGCCTTACGCTGTGTCCCCGGCACCGGCCTTCTCGTTTTTGAAAAGAGACCCCCATGCCCCTGCCTTGGCGATGAATAAAAAAGGGACCTGTATTGCAAGTAAAATCACCCATTGTGTAAAAACAAACACTTATGGAACTAAGAAGCTCATTTCAAAGTTATTTTCGACACCAGTGATTTTCGGAAGACAAAGGGGCAGTTCCGTGTTTGGGATATCCAACAAAATCACAGCCGGTCGAGAACGGCAAGAGAGGACAGAAGTCACGGTGCGGGAGGATCGCGAGGGATCGGAGATTGTGGTTTGAAAAGATTCCCTCCAGAGTTCATACCGCAGCGAATTGCTCCCAGGTAAAAGGTCCCTGCAACAAAAAGCCCGATGCCAAAAAAGAGCCAGTTCATGAGCATCATTTTAATTAAAGCCCCTGAGAAGTGCATCCATCTCTGTTTCGAACGCCTTCTCAGGGGCCGGGAAAAAGGAGAGTTGGATGAAGAAGTTACTGTTCACTGGCTTATCAAGCAAGATTGGTACCAATAGGGATCTGAAAATATTTTAGCCAGTATCCTCAGGGGATTAGTCCGGTTTTGTCTCAAATCGGGGTACTTAGGAACAGGTATTTCTATGGGAAAAGAGCCGAAAAATGTCACGGAACAAGACATTTCTTGTCATATCCATTGGAAACTTTCGAAAGTGTTTGCATTGGACAGCATATCCGAAAAGGACGGCGGCCTCCCACCAGTCACTTCAGAGAAGGTCCGAGTCCTTTTCTTTATCAAACCTCGGGTCGCAGATTGCTTCATGACCCTGCTTAAACGCCTTTATGCGATACCTATGCATCGCACGCACGGTAGAGCCCGGACCGTCAAGAAACAGGGAAGCCTTAACCTAATTCACTTGACTTCGTTTCAGAAATATCCCAAAAGGAGGGTGGTTCGCTTCGCTCACAATCGGAACACGGGAATGCTGGAATATTGGAATAATGGGATCTACGACATTAGATCTGTTTTCTATAAATTTGAAGTCCTTTCCCGGTTTTTATCCCAACCTTCCTTTATTCCATCCTTCCATGGTTCCATTGAATAAGGCTCACGGGGAATCAATATTCTCACTGAAGCTCCCCTACGCCTTAAGCCTTTAGCCATAGGCCGTTTCGTGTGCCCCCGTAGCTCAGGTGGATAGAGCACCAGATTCCTAATCTGGGTGCCGCGTGTTCGAGTCACGCCGGGGGCATTTCTTTTGAATCACATTTTCCATTGACTTTAAGCTTATTGGGCAGTAATTTAAAAAATTTAGACCCGGTAAGGAGCGCTTTGAACATGTATGCGATTATTGAAACAGGCGGGAAGCAATATCGCGTCGCGCAAGGTCATGAGATCAAGGTGGAAAAGCTCCCGGGAACTGTGGGAGACCAGGTTGTTTTCGACCAGGTCCTTTTGACCTCCGACGGCGAAAACATCGAAATCGGCGAGCCTTATCTTGAGAATGTACGCGTGATAGGTCGTCTGAAACGGCACGACAAGCACACGAAGGTCCTGGTATTCAAGTATAAGAAAAGAAAAGGATACCGGAGGACGCGGGGGCACAGGCAGAATTTTTCTCTTGTGAGCATTGAGAACATCGAAGCCTGAGTGGCTACAGGCTTTATGTGAAAAGGTTGAGGACGAATTACAGAATTTATGGTGAGGGATAAGCAAGATGGCACACAAAAAAGCAGGGGGCAGTTCCAGAAACGGCAGAGACAGCGCGGGCCAGAGGTATGGTGTTAAACGGTTCGGCGGTCAAACCGTGCGCGCGGGAAACATCCTGGTACGGCAAAAGGGCACCAAGATCCATCCCGGTGCGAACGTTGGCGTAGCCAAAGACTACACACTCTTTGCCTTGACAGACGGCATTGTCACCTTTGAGCGGTTTGGTAAGACCAGGAAAAAAGTGAGTGTTTATGCGTCCTAAGGATCCTGCCTCCCTTCCTTCCGTATGAGAAGACCCACAGATTTTCTGGATGAAGCGTTGATCACCGTCAAGTCTGGGGACGGGGGCAGGGGGTGTGTCAGCTTTCGCCGCGAAAAATACGAGCCGAGAGGCGGCCCTGACGGCGGCGACGGCGGCAGCGGCGGCCATGTCATCATGAGGGCCACGGAGCGGCTCAATTCCCTGGTCCCCTTTCGTTTTCAGAAACACTTCAAAGCCCGAAACGGCGAGCCAGGAAAGGGGAAAAATCAGACTGGAAGGGACGGCAAAAACATCGTTATAGAAGTTCCCTTGGGAACCTCGGTCTATGACGATGAATCCGGTGAAGCCCTGGCTGATTTAACCCGAGATGGAGAAGAGATTTGCCTCTTGAAGGGAGGTCGAGGCGGAAAAGGCAACCGGCATTTTGCTACACCTACCCGCCAAGCACCCCGGATGGCGCAACCGGGCCTTCCCGGAGCGCAAATGACCCTCAGACTCTCGCTTAAGCATCTCGCCGATGTAGGCCTCATAGGTCTGCCCAACGCAGGCAAGTCAACCCTCCTTGCTCGGCTAACCACAGCAAAACCCAAGATCGACAGCTATCCCTTCACCACGCTCATTCCCAACTTGGGGGCCATGACCCTGGGGGATGGTAAGACCTTAACCCTCGCGGACATACCGGGACTCATTGAAGGTGCGAGCAGGGGAAAAGGCCTCGGTCACAGTTTTCTCAAACACATTGAAAGAACCAGGCTTCTTCTCCATGTTTTGGATATCACGTACGTGCCGACGCGAGCTATCCTGGAGGACTTCGTGGTTGTGAGTAAGGAACTGGAAAGGTACAGTCCCCTCCTTGCCGAACGGGAGCAAATCGTGGTGATCAATAAGATAGACCTTCACGCATCAGGGCATAGGAAAATTCCTGAACTGAAAGGGACCTTGAAGAAAATGGGGGTGGAAGCCTATGCCGCATCAGCCCTCACGGGCGAAGGCCTGGAGGACCTAAAGAAGGCTCTCTCAGTGCGATTCTTCCCCCAATAAACCCAGTGAGAATGGGTGGAATTGACAACGGGCGCCTTGATTGTCTATGCTTACAGATCTTGGCCCATAAAGGCAACGGGTGCTAAATGACGCTTCGGCGGAGGTGGTTTTTTGAGATTCGGAATCCTTGGAGGGACCTTTGATCCGATTCATCTGGGACACTGCCGCTTGGCAGAAGAGACAGGCGAAGATCTGAAACTGGAAAGAGTTTTTATCATCCCCGCGGCTGCGCCGCCTCACAAGGAAAGAAAGCCCATTACGTCATTTCAGCACCGACTTGAAATGGCTCGAATAGCGGCCCGCGGGTCGCCGCTTCTTGAAGCCCTTGATCTCGAAGGCCGGCGAGAGGGCGTTTCTTACTCTATTGAGACTTTAAGAGAACTGCACGAAGGGTTTAAACCGGATCCCGAGATCTTCTTTATTCTTGGAATGGACGCCTTTCTGGAGATTGACACGTGGAAAGAATATAACAGGCTTTTCGATTACGCTCATTTTGTGGTCATTGACCGGCCTGGTTTTGGTCTTGAAGGGCTGGAGCCTTTTCTTCTGTCCCTTGGAGTGCGTTTCAAAAAGGAAGGGGAAGGGGGACCTTTTGTGGCGCCTTCGGGATTTACTATCGCGGGGAGGAAGGCGACCCTCATGGATATCTCATCCACCATGATTAGGGAGAAAGCGTCCACAGGCAAATCATTCCGGTTCTTAGTTCCAGAAGCGGTGGGGTCCTACATTAGAGAAAACGGGTTATACGGGGTTCATGGAGGCACAAGATAAGGCACTGCTGTGCATGAAAATCATTAAAGAGCGGAAAGCGATTGATCCGGTCTTATTAGAAGTAGGAAAGCTGACCTCTATCGCAGATTTTTTTCTTATCGCAAGCGGCAATTCCAGCCGACAGGTGCAAGCGATCACCCGTCACATCTCTGAGAGGATGCGCGAAAGAGGCTTCAGGCCTTATGGGGTGGAGGGCTTACAAGATGGCCACTGGGTCTTGATGGATTACGGTGATGTGGTTGTCCACCTTTTTTATCAGCCGGTGAGAGAGATTTACGATTTAGAAGGGCTTTGGATTGAAGCCCCTCGAATTGAGTGAGATCCCATTGAAAAAAGGAATCTTCAGATCCGTTGTCACAGGGGTTATGGCCTTCGCCCTGTTTTTCAATGTCCACCTGGGCGGATGGTCCGCCTTGGCTTTGTCCTTGGAGGATGAAAGAATTGCAGGTGAACAGTTTGTAGCCAGTATACGCAAACAATTTGATCTGGTGGACGATGATTTTGTGGTGGACTACATCAATGACCTAGGCCACTACCTGGTTCAGTTCTTGGGGACACGGTATTTTCCTTTTCGCTTTTATGTCCTCAACGATGGGACCCTGAACGCCTTCGCGGGTCCGGGAGGCCATATTTTCATTTTTTCCGGCCTTCTCATCGGCATGGACAGGGTGGACGAGTTGGCGGCCGTGCTGTCTCACGAAATGGGGCATGTTTCAGCGAGGCATATTTCCGCCCGAATTGAGCAGAATAAAATGATCGCCCTTGCAACCTTGCTGGGTATGTTGGCGGGAGCTCTTGTCGGCGGAAAAGCAGCGGGGGCCATCATGACCGGTTCGGCAGCCGCGGGCATGCAGAAGCAGTTGAATTACAGTCGAGAAGATGAGAGACAGGCGGATCAACTCGGGTTCAAGTACATGGAAGCTTCGGGTTTTGACCCGGCGGGCATGATCGACTTGATCAAGCGTCTTGAAAGAGCGCAGTTCGTAGGACCCGATGCTGTCCCCCCTTATCTTCTTACCCATCCCGGCGGATCGGAGAGGATTGCCACCACTGAGACGATGCTATCGGATTATGTGCCAAGACCGAACAGCCCTGAAATAGAGAAGTACCGGAAGCTCTTTCCTTATCTAAAGGCCATCTTGAGAGCCTTATCCACGGACCCTCAGGATGCGGAAAGGCTGTTCGAATCGGACCTAAAAAAGGACCCGCAGTCCGCACCGGCGCACTTTGGGCTGGGAATTGTTTTGAAACAAAGATCTGAATACGCCGGGGCCATTGATCACTTTGAAAAAGCACTGGAGCAAGAGCCCGATGCGCTTCCCATACTCAGGCACTTGGGAGAAGCCTGTCAATTGCAAGGTCAGGACAGAAGGGCTATTAGGGTCTTCGAGAGGGCATTGGAAATTGATAGTCTGGACAAAGGTTCCCTTTTCCTTCTGGCCTTGTCTCGCCAGAGCCTCGAAGAGTATGGTGAAGCGACTCGGATCTATGAGCGTCTGGCTACGATGGAGCCCGTGAAGAACGAAGTGTTCTACAACCTGGGCTTGTCCTATGGACGACAGAACAAGCTCGCGCTGGCTCACTATTATTTCGGCATCTATTTCAAAAATCTCGGAGAATTAGAGAAGGCGAAATTCCACTTCCAGACCGCAGATAGCTTCCCGGGAAATGATCCAGCCCTGAGCAACCGGATACAGCGCGCTATGAAAGAAGGATCTCCTTCTCAATAAGGAAGAAGACCTATTGTGTGCAACATCTTCTTCTGTCGTAAAGCGGGGGTGAGTGGAAAAGCCTCCCTCTCCCCATCTTAAGCAATGCCGGGGCGTTCTAAGAAGATCCGGTGGCCTTCGTGGTAGGAATCCTTATCGGCGTGCCCCCTTGAGATATTCCCTTGCCTTGGCATGTCCGGCCCGGGCAGCCTTTCTGATATCCGCTGATGCTTTGGACTCCTCGCCCATGGCTGCGTAAACCATGCCGCGATTATAGAAGAGGTCCGGATCGTCCGGCTTGATCTTCAGGGCCTCATTTAAGTCCTGCAAGGCCGAATTCATTCGGCCCGATCGGAGATAGGCGTTTCCCCGGTTGCAGTAGGCATCTATTGCACCGGGTTGGAGCCTGATAACTTCCGAGAAGTCCTTCACTGCCTGCTCATAGCGCTTCAGCGTGACGGAGACCAAACCCCGATTGTAATAGGCACTGGCGTACTGTTTATTGATCTGTATGGCTCTGGTGTAATCGCGCTCGGCTAACTGGAACTTCCCTGCCATGTGATGTAACCATCCCCGAGTGAAAAAGGCGGCAGCGTCCCGATCATTGACCTGAATAAGCTGATTCACCCGTCTCATTTCAGACTCGTAATTGACAGAGGCGGCGGGTGGGGGAATGACATCCCGCGGTGATGCCGAGGGCGCTGTGCCCGGGGGAGCAGGGGCTTTTATCTCGGCCCTATCCGGTTTTTTCTGTTCAGGCTTTTTTATGGGCATTTTGATGGCTTGGGTTTGTGCGCTCCCTTGGAATGCATGAAGGATGAGCGCAATAAGGATTGATACACACAGGAAAGAAAAAAGCGCTTTTCCTCGACGTGTCCCTTTGCTTCTATTTCGAGCCATGTATCTCCCTCAATGACGTGTCATTGCATGATTTCGTCCTCCTTCATACTACAGGCTATCTTGCAATTCAAGGTCTCAGATCATTCCCTGATCCACCATCGAGGCATCATCGTCCGTTCGACAGGCTCACGGCCTTCCCACCGCTGGAGGCGGGGAGCCTTGTGCCTTTTTTAAAAAAGTTTGACTTGAGTGGAGAGCTATGGTAGCGTTCCACGGAAATGAATGAGAGTTCATTCATTAAGGGGGCATTTAATAAGGAAATTCAAAAGAATAGACTTGAATCAGGGCCTTAGGAGGTGAGGAGTATGGACATTGTTGTGTGCGTAAAAAGGGTACCCCAGACCCAGGAAGTGGATCTGGAGATCAATCCCCAGAAGACCGACGTTCGCAAAGACATGCTGGCTTATGTCGTCAATGAATGGGACAACTATGCCATAGAGGAAGCCGTTCTCCTCAAAGAGAAGTTGGACGGAACCGTGATCGCCGTCACCGTAGGAAATGAGGATGATGAAGAGGTCCTCCGCCGGTGCCTGGCCATGGGGGCGGACAAAGCTATTCGGGTTGATTCGGGAGACCGCGTTTTAGACCCCTATGTCATTTCGAGGGTTTTGGCGGCAGTCATTAAGGGATTGACATATGACCTTGTGCTCACAGGCGTTCAGGCGGATGATTTGAATGACGGGGCTGTCCCGAGCATGCTGGCGGAGAACCTGGGACTCACCCATGCCACGGTGGTGAACAGCCTCGAACCGGGGGAGGGTGGTGAGGCCACTGTCCGTGTGGAACTGGAAGGAGGCATGGATGAAATTTCCAAGATTAGACTTCCGGCTCTATTGAGCATTCAAACCGGGATTAATGAGCCGAGGTATGTCTCCATTATGGGAATCCGGAAGGCGGCGAAGAAGGAGCTTAGTGTAATGGAACTGGAGGCGTTGGGGCTCTCTGAAGAAGACCTGACCCCTCTCACCACCGTTGAAGAGATCTACTTGCCGCCTGAAACCGAGGGCGCTGAAATCATTGAGGGAGACCCCGGTACGGTTGCCGAGGCGATTCTCCGGATCCTGAAAGAGAAGGGGGTGAGCAAATAATGGGCGAGATATTTGTGGTTGTGGAACACCGTCAGGGAGAGGTGAGAGAGATTACACATCAGATGCTCTGGAAGGCGAACGATTTGTGCGAGAAACACGCCCATACACTCACGGCTGTTCTGATGGGGGGAAAGGATGAGCCGTTCATCCACGAGCTTACGGAAAGGGCGGATAAAGTTATTGTCATAGAAGACGATGGGCTGAAAGACTTCAATGGCGACCTGTACAAGGAGATTCTTTACAGACTCGTGCAGGAAAGCCACCCTCTTCTTGTTTTGATAGGTCACACTCCCTGGGGGATGGATTTCGGTCCTGCACTTTCCGTGAAAACCGGGTTTCCCATTGCCACAGACTGTGTGGACATTCTCTTTGAGAACGGCCGCCCCAAAGCGATCCGGCAGATCTACACAGGCAAACTTTTTTCAAGGCTTTCCTTTAAGGACTCGGACAGCTACCTGGTCACCTTGAGAAGCGGAGCCTTTCCTGCTGACAAGGTTGGGGAACGGAAAGGCGAAGTGATCAAGAAGGAGGTCCCGGCCGACCTTCCTGAAGTGGGCAAGCAATTCGTGGCTTTTGAAGAGGCCGGCGCCGGAGAGGTGGATATTACCCAAGCAGACCTCCTGGTGTCCATAGGCCGTGGGATAGGAGAGCAGGACAACGTGGCTGTAATGAAAGAATTTTGCGAGCTCATCGGCGGGGTCCTTTCCTGCTCGCGGCCGGTTGTGGACAAGAACTGGCTGCCCAAGTACCACCAAGTGGGCACATCGGGCAAGTCGGTGAAGCCCAAAGTTTATCTTGCTTTCGGCATCAGCGGGGCATTCCAGCACCTAGCGGGTATCACCGGCGCAGGCTGTGTGATCGCAGTGAATAAAGACAAGAAGGCGCCCATATTCAGGGTTGCCGACTATGGGGTCGTGGACGATCTGTTCAAAATTGTGGAAGCCCTGAAGGAGAAATGCTCTGCCTAGCCCTCTCTGTTGAAAGGCACCTTTGAGCAGATTTAGGTTATGCTGGGGACGTGCCTGCGAGCGGCCCCGGTGTGTTTCTG
>JARRRH010000058.1:0-18615 GCA_037380925.1 Deltaproteobacteria bacterium
CCGGAGGCCCTGTGGGCGGACCCTCTTCCTCCTTTTCCACTTGCACTTCAGCGCCCCTGATCGTATTGAGGATTCTCCCTCGCAACTCCTCCACGATTTCTGAGGAAGGTCTCGAGCGGTCGTGGAAATCCTTGAAATCCAGGGCCACGCGGCTGATATGGGTTCCTGTGCCTCCCTGGGAGAAGGGATCACCTCCCACAGACCCGATGTTCGAGATGACATACCGGATATCCTTGTAGTCTTTGACGATCTCTTCCACCTGTGAGACCAGCCTGTCGGAGGCATCCAGGTTCGTCCCTTCCGGCGCTTTGATATGAACATAGGCACGGCGGGGCTCTGTCTGCGGAAAAAATTCCGTGCCCTTACCGAACAGGACGAAAGCCATAACCGCGCCAAAAAGGAGGATAAAGGCTGTGAAAACCACAATCAACCGATGGTTGAGAGACCAGGTGAGGAGAAAAAGATAAAGCCTTTTGATCCAGGGCTCCCGCCCCGGTTTATTGCCCTCTTGAGGCAGCGGCTTGACCCGCTGATAACGAGCTGAGAGGACCGGGTTGATCACCAAGGCCACGAACAGAGAGGCGCTGAGCGCCATGATCAGCGTCAAGGGAAGGTATCCCATAAACTCCCCCATGATGCCGGGCCAGAAAAGGAGGGGCACAAAGGCACCGACGGTGGTCAGGGTGGACGTGATCACCGGCCACGCCACCTGGTTGGTCCCGTTGAGGGCGGCTACCCCGCGGGGGTCACCCTGTTGCATGTGGCGGTAGATGTTTTCCACAATTACGATGCCGTTGTCCACCAGCATGCCCAGAGCAAGGATGAGGGAAAATAGAACCACCATGTTCATGCTGATGCCGAAAGCGCTCAGCAACGAAAAGGTGATGAACATGGAATAGGGGATGGCCAGCGCGACAAACACCGCCGATTGGCGGCCGATAAATAGAAAAATGACGGCCAGTACCAAAATGAGCCCCGAAAGAATATTGTTCTCCAGGTCCGAGACCATGAGACGCACGTCGTTGGACATGTCCGAGGTGAGATCGATCTTAAGCGCCGGCGGCATGAGGGGCCTGACTTCATCCACAACCCGTTTCACCTCATCCGTGACGCGGACGATGTTTTCACCGCTTCGCTTCTGCACGGCCAGGGTCACGCTCTTTTCGCCGTTGAGCCGACTTCTCGTGAGGGGATCCTTGTGCGTGTCCCGGATAAAAGCCAGATCTCTCAGATAAACGGGCTTACCGTCTCGGACAAATGCCACAATGGAAAAAATCTCCGAGGGGTGTTTAAAATCCTCCGGCACCCGGACCAGGTACTTGCCCTCCCCGATGTCCATGCTCCCGCCGGGCATGTTCACATTGCTGCGCGACACGGAGTTGATCAGGCTCGAAAAGGGGACGTTGTAGGCGCCCACCCTGTCCAGATCGAACTCCACATGGATCTCCCTTTCAAGGCCCCCTGTAAGGCGGGCGTCCAGAACCCCCGGAACCGCCTCGATCCGATCCTCGAAATCCTCTGCAAAGCTCTGGAGGCGGCGCAAACTGAACGGCCCGGAGAGGACCACCCGGATGACAGGGATATCCGAAAAATTAACCTCCTGAATCACCGGTTCGTCGGGAAGCTCTTCGGGAAGGTCCGGTTTGGCCTGATCGACCTTGTCCCGCACTTTCTGCAGGGCATCATCAATGTCCACGTTGGGGAGGAATTTGACCGCCACGGTTGAAATGCCTTCCGCCGAGGTGGAACGGATCTCCTCCACATCTGCTATGCCTTTCAGTTTCCGCTCGATGGGGATGGTGATCAGCTCTTCCATGTCTTCCGGCGCCACCCCCTCATAGGTGGTGGTCACGAAGACGTAGGGAATCGTGATGTCCGGGAAAGATTCGCGGGGCAGGGTCAGGTAACTGTACAGTCCCGCGATAACGATAAGTACGAGGAGCGCCAAAACCGTGATCTGGCGTTTGAGGGCAGCCTGATTGACAATCATTCGACCACCACCCTCATCCCTTCTTCGACCTCGGTCTGGCCCGCTACAATGAGATGGTCCCCTGCATCGAGACCCTCGGTAATCTGCACCCTGTCACCCTCGATGACCCCTATGGAAACGCTCCGGGCATGAACCACGCCATCCTTCTCCACATAAAGAATGCGCTCACCCCCTTTGTCCACAAGAGCAAAAAGAGGGACGGCCAAAGCATCCGGAATGATCCGGCGAACTAAAGCCACCCTGGCAATCATACCCGGCCGGATCCTGTGGTCCGAATTGTCGGTGAGAACCTTGACGTGGAACGTTTTGGTAGCCGGATCGGCCTTGTAAGCCACGAAATCCACCTTGCCAGGGAGTCGGCGCTCCGGGAACGCATCAATTCGCACTTCCGCACTCTGCCCGACTTTGAGATAACGCACATCCAGTTCCGGAACGTTGACATTAATTTTAATGATGTCCACATTCACCAAATCCGTTATGGGTTGGCCCCGGTCCACAAACTCGCCTTCGTCCACATGAAGGTGGTTCACGAGCCCGCTGATCGGGGCTCGGACAAAACCGCGTTCGTACTCAACCCGGGCCTGGCGCAAATTGCCTTGGGCAAGAAGTCGCTCCGTCCTGCTCCGGTCCAGGTCCTCCTCGGTAATGATCTTCTGATCAAAAAGCTTGAGCCGCCGCTGATAGAGCTCATCGGCCAGTTTTGCCGCAGCTTCAGCCTTGTCCAGGGCCGCTTTCAGGGCCGAGACGTCGATCTTTGCGATGAGTTCCCCTTTTTGCACCCTGTCCCCTTCCCGCGGGCCGATCCATTCGACACGGCCAGCCGCGTCGGCTGCCACCCGAACATCCTGCCACGCTTCCGTTCCGCCGGGAAGGACGAGGATATCCTTGACAGTGCCGGGCTCCACCGTTACCACCGAGACCTGAACCGCCCTGGCCGTCTTTTTGGCTTGATCCGCTTCCTGCTCGGCAATGCTCTGGGAGCGTTCACACCCGACCCCCGCCATGCTCCCGACGACGAGCAAAATCAGAAGACCTGCAATACTTGTTATGCTTCGCAATTTCATAGCCAAACTCACTGAAGTCTCTACCGGTAAAGGCCGTCACCCGGTCCGACCGAACCAGCCACATACCACACTGTTATCGCCTCCCAGAAATAATTTAAATAAGTTCTTTCTTGCTTGCTAAAGGACCCCCAATTCCATTTTGGCTTATTCCTCCCTGGGAATTATACAGGAATTTCTGGGACACGGAACTAATGCCCATTCTTCTCCGACAGCCCCCTAAAAGCAAGCTTCAGGAGGCGCTCCGGCTGAGCTGGATCAAAAGTTTCAGGTTGGATATGATAGAGGTGAAAACACAAATCAGTCACGCCCAAAAGCAGGATGGCCACCTCCTCCGGATCGGCCTCTTTAAGCTCACCCTTGCTCAGTCCCCTGAGGTAAATCGCCTTGACGGCATCTACCATGCGGCGGTGGTATTGCTCCACATCGTAAGGGGGCGCGCCCTGGGGCGGTCCGAAGATCAAGTTGTGAATCAGCTTGAAGAGATTCCCGTTTTCTTTCACTCCCTGGTATATGAGGCGATAGAGAAGGATCATGGTCTGCAAAGCTGTTCCGTGTGTGCCCAGAACCTTTCTCAAGATGATCTCCTGCTGCTCTGTAGCCCAGTCCAGAATGGTTCGGAAAAGACCCTCCTTGTTTCCAAAATAGTAATAGAGCACGGGTTTGGTTACCCCGGCCGACGCAACGATCTCTCTCACCGAGGTGCTGGCATAGCCTTTTTCTGCAAAGAGGGACACGGCAGCCGAAATGAGCGAGTCTTTAACCTGTTGCTCCTCTGTATGCTTATCCAACCTGAAGTTCACCCCGTATACCCCTCTTTTTTAGAAACTGCGAGTTTTCAAAACAAAGTGTTTTAAGCCTGTGAAAAGGAATGCAACTACTTACCGGTAAGTAGATCCTAAGCTATTCTTTCAAAATGTCAAGTGTGCCGGGGCAATGACCTTGTTTTCGATCGGATCACAACGCATAAAAGGCTCCTGAGAAAAAACAATACACCGCCGAGCACGCGGAGACCGGGCTGAAAAAGGCGCTGCACCCTCAGGATTCAGTCTTCCAGGATGCCTCCGCAGTAGGAGCCTCTTTTTCCAAAGGTTTTAAGCATGGGCAGGTTGTCTTCAAAAAGATACTCCACCGCGCCCCGAAAACCCCTGCGTGCAGCAAACCCCTCCAGGCGAGCCTGAAGGAGCTTTCCAAGACCGCATCCTGTCAACCCAAATTCTCCTGTTTTTCTCAGACAAAGGCCCGTGAGGGGTTGGATGAGGATAGATGGACAATACGGGTAATCAGGCAACGTTACAGAGAGCGGGACGTCTTGCCGAGATATTTTTTCAAAATCTCGCTGTCCTGCCGACTCATCTCGAGAAACTTCACTCCCATTCCGGGCGGTCGTTCTTGCGTTCCTTCCGATTTTTTCCTTGACCAAACCACTTCACAGTTGATCTTCAAAGGGTCTGACACGTCGGGCAGCTGAAGCTTCAGGAAGAACTGCTCCCCCTGTGGCAAGGGATTCTCTGTACGGATGAAAAGCCCGCCTGAACTCACATTTCCGGTGTAGGCTTTAATGAAGGCTCGATCATCCTTGTAGGTCAACGAGAGACTCTTTTGAACACGGTTCGTCTGTCGAGTGGAAAATTCCGTGATCCTGCTGACCATTTTTTCGAATTTCTTGGCCATGGACACAATGATGGCCCTGAAATCTGAAGAAAGCTTGTTGAATTCTGCAAGGAGGAACTCGCGATCTATGACGCCCAGGGTGGTCTTCCCGACCGCCACAGCCGTAGCCGTTCGCTTGACACTTCCCACAAAACCAATTTCACCAAAGGTGTCGCCCGGCTCCAGTCTTTCTATGACGAACTTATTGCCCCCGATGGTCTTTGAAATTTCCACACCACCCGAAAGGATCACATAGATCCAGTCGCCGGAACTCCCTTCTTTGATGATAACCTGGCCATCCTCGTAGGTCTCTTCGGATGCTAAGTTATACATGGCCGGACCCCCCAGTCTTCTGTTTTGGAGGAAAATGGTTTGCCCACCCTGTTTCCTCGGTTTTTCCGGCAGGATAAGAGCAGCAAAACGTTGTCGCAAATATTAACTATAACCGAAAAACGCTGAAGAGTCAATTAGTTCAACCGGATCAAAATCCGGGCCCGGCCAGGAGCCCGGCGGAAGGGGCTAACCCCTATACTGGCCGACATACAGAGTACTTCCCCTCACTCGTTCTTCAGTACCAAGGCTATTCCTCTCCGGTCAAAAAACTGATAGCATAATGCAGGCGTTCGTGTTAAAGCGCTTTCCTATTCTGAAGCAACGACGCCGCGAAAGGATCGCGCCCTGTGTCAAGGCCTACCAACCGATTGGCAGTGCTGAAAAACCCCGTGAGGACTTATCCGTGGGGTTCCAGGACATTTATACCCCAACTCCTGAGAAATCCCTCTCCAGCGGAGAAGCCTCAAGCCGAGCTTTGGATGGGGGTCCACCCCAACGGGGCGTCCCTGGTCTCGGTGGGAGACACTTGGGTGCCTTTACAGGACGTGATCGCAAAGAATCCGTCGGGGATTCTCGGTCAATCTGTGGCTGAAAGGTTCTCAAATGCCTTGCCTTTTCTGTTCAAAATTCTCGCAGCGGATCAGCCCTTGTCCCTGCAAGCCCACCCCGATCGGGAACAGGCATGCGAAGGATTTGCACAGGAGAACGATCTCCACATCCCCGTCACTTCCCCCCATCGAACCTATAAAGACGAAAACCATAAACCGGAAATCCTTTGTGCCTTGCGTCCTTTCCAGCTCCTCAAAGGCTTCCGTGGGGCGGCGGAAGCCTTCGACCTCATGGAGCAGGCAGGACTGCCTCTTCTCGGGGACTCCTCACGCATCCAGCCGGGCGCAAGCGGGCTCCGCATCCTTTTAAACGCTATCATGACCATGGGAAAGGAGGAACAGAGACGCCTGATCTCAGGGGTTATGCAGAAAGTGAAACCCCGTCGCCACATCGATCCGGCCCTAGACTGGGTGGTGAAACTCTCCCGGATTTATCCTTCGGATATCGCCGTGCTGGCTCCCCTCTTCCTGAACCTCCTCTGCCTGGAACCGGGGAACGCGGTCTATCTCCGACCCGGAGAGCTTCACGTCTACTTGGAGGGGGCTGGTGTCGAGTTGATGGCCAATTCCGACAACGTCTTAAGAGGGGGGCTTACGACCAAACCTGTCAACGTCCCGGAGTTGCTGCGCATCGTGGACTTTACAGCCGACTCTTCCCATATGGTGAGGCCGGAACTCCGGGAAGGCGAATGGCTCTACCCGACCCCTGCCGAGGAATTCGCCTTGTCCGCCCTTTCCCTTCACGGGGACGCTCCTTTAGTCAGCCGGCGGGAGCGGAATGTGGAAATCATGATCTGCATTGAAGGGCAGGGCGCCATCACCGATTTAGGCCGCGGGGAGAGGCTTTTGCTTGACCGTGGAACGGCCGTGGTCGTCCCGGCGGATGTGGAGCAATACGAGCTCCGGGGAAAGGCCACGATTTACAAGGCCACTGTGCCTCGCTGATTCAGCGACACTGATAGAACCCTTTCTTTTTTAAATTGAAAGTGTCCATTTCCTTCTTATAGAATTATGCAATCGCTCCATGAAAGGAAACGGGAGAACCTATGGTTATTCATTCCATCTCAGGCCTCTTATCCCACGACCTCGCTATTGATCTTGGGACTGCAAACACCCTGGTCTACATGAAAGACGAAGGCATTGTGCTCAACGAACCCTCTGTTGTGGCGGTCAAGAAAAATGACAGGGGAGGCAGCAAGGTGCTCGCTGTGGGGAGGGAAGCAAAAATGATGCTGGGCCGGACCCCCGGCAATATCGTGGCGATCAGGCCTATGAAGGACGGGGTGATTGCCGATTTTGAGGTCACCGAATCCATGCTCCGCTATTTCATCAGAAAAGTCCACGGCCGCGGAAGGCTTGTACGGCCGCGTATTATCATCGGTGTGCCCAGCGGCATCACCCAGGTGGAAAAACGGGCGGTCCGTGAGTCGGCCGAGTCCGCAGGGGCAAGAGAGGTCTATTTCATCGAGGAACCCATGGCCGCGGCCATCGGAGCAGGCCTGCCCGTAACAGAGCCAAGGGGAAGCATGGTAGTGGATATTGGAGGCGGGACAACAGAAGTCGCGGTTATCTCTCTCGGGGGCATTGTGTACTGCGCCTCCGTCAGGGTCGCGGGAGACCGCATGGACGAAGCCATCCTGGAATACATCAAACGAAAATACAAGCTTATGATAGGCACCGGCACGGCGGAGATCATCAAGACCACCATCGGCAACGCGTACCCGTGGGACCCGGTAGAGACCGTTGAAGTCAAAGGAAGAGATCTTGTGAGCGGGATTCCGAAAATACTCGCCATCGGCTCGGATGAAATCCGGGAAGCCTTGTCCGAGCAAATCAACACGATCGTGCAAACCGTCCACATCGCCTTGGAACAGACTCCTCCGGAATTGGCAGCCGATCTCGTTGACGGGGGGATCGTGCTGGCAGGAGGTGGTGCTCTGCTCAAGAGACTGGACACGTTGCTCAAGACGGAGACCAAGCTCCCCATCCTCATCGCAGAGGATCCTCTCTCCGTTGTAGCCGTAGGCGCGGGTAAGGCATTGAGCAATCTCTCGGTTCTAAAAGGCCTGGCCGGAGAGTAACAGCCCCTTCTCCCCACCTCGGCTTTCGGGAACCTATCACGGAACTTTACAGCCAGCGTTTTCGTCTACGTCCTCATTTTCCTTCAACGCCTTCTGCCGCCTTCCAGAACGATTCTCCCGTTTTCCATCACATATCCATGGTCGGCGATGTCCAGAGCGCTGGGCGCATTTTGCTCGACGAGCAGTATAGAGGTTTCCTTGTCATCATGAATGGCTTTGATGATTCGAAATATCTCCTGGACCAGGATGGGGCTCAGGCCCATGGAGGGTTCATCCAAGAGCATGATTTTGGGGTCACTGATCAGGGCACGGCCGATTGAGGTCATCTGTTGTTCTCCTCCCGAACAATAACCCGCTGTGGCGTGGCGCATGCGGCGAAGCACAGGGAAGTAAGCGTAAATCATTTCCAGTTCCTTTTTCAGAGAGCGTCTTTCGCGCTTCGCCCGTGCGCCCACGCGAAGATTTTCTTCAATACTCAAATGGGCAAAGAGCCTTCTGCCCTCCATGACCTGGGCTATGCCGATCTGAGCGATTCTTTCCGTGGCCATTTTGTTCAGGTTTTGCCCCTCGAACTCTATGGTACCCTCAGTGATTTCACCCAGCTCCGTTTTTATAAGCCCTGTAATAGCATTCAGTGTCGTGGTTTTTCCTGCGCCGTTGGCCCCAAGAAGGGCAACAATGGATCCCTGCGGAACATCCAGGGAAACACCCCTCAGCACCAGGATGACCTTGTTGAACATCACTTCAACATTGGTAAGCCTTAGCATTCAAGCGCTCTCATTGGAAAAAATGAATGAGACAGAAAACCGCTTTACTAAATTCTCTCTATCCGTTTTAAACCAAAAAGCCCGTAAGGTCTTACGATGAGGACCAAGATCAGAATGATATAGGGGACGATCTCTCTTGTGCTTGCTCCCACAATCGGATCGAGGTATTGCCCGGACAAATATTCAAGAATGCCGACGATCAACCCCGCAATCAGGACCCCGGAAATAGACTCCAGGCCGCCCAAAAGCACCACCGGAAAACAGTTCCCGGCAATCGTATTCAGGGTAGTACTCACGCCGTTGATGCTGCCCAGCAATACGCCACCGACATAGGCAAGCAGCGTAGCGATGACCCAGGCCATGATGAAAACCACCTTGGTGCTGATCCCCATACACATTGAAGCCTGATGGTCTTCAGCCACCGCCCTCATATCGAGCCCCCATTTGCTGTAATTGAAAAAGAGGATGAAAAGGACGATGACCAACACAGTGATGACAAAAATAATGATGTGCTGCAGGGAAAGAATGATATTAAACAATTCAACCGGCTCCGGGGGTATGAATTCGGGAAAGACATTGTATTCGCGGTCTCCCCAGAAAAGGGTGACCGTTCCGTCGATCAGGGCCTCCAGGGCGAGCGTGACTATGATCAACGACAGGATGGGCTGACCCACCAACCGCCTCATACCGAAACGTTCGATCAAAAAGCCTATCACCACCGCGGAACCCAAACCGCAGATCAAGCCTAACCAAATGGGCATGCCCACCTGTTCCATGAAACACCAGGCCAGATAGGCGCCCACCATCAACAATCCGCCCTGGGCGAAGTTGAACACATGGGTGGACTTGTAGATAACGACGATACCCATGCCCACAAGGCTGTAAAGCGACCCAACGACCAATCCGCTCGCAATCGACTGTAAGAACGCCTCCATAAGAATCCGATCTCATATTCAGCGCCCCTTTCCCTCATGGGAAAGGGGCACTGTACCCGCTATGGCTTCAACCACGGAACCTCAATGAAGTATTTTTCTTCAACCCACCGTCCATTTTCACACTTGGAGACGTGCATGTACTTGTATGGCCTTCTTTCCATAGGGCCGTACTTCACATTCGCCGTCAAACCCAACATGTCAATCTGCGGCCCGGTGGTGAGTGCTTCGTATATGGTCTGATTGTTCACATTCTCAGGACCGTGCGTCTTGGCTGCATACCGTATCGCTTCAGCCGTAATTCTCGCCGGTATCACACCCATGATATATTGGGTTTGATAATCAAGCTCGCCGCGCAGCTCTTTTTGCATTTTCATGCAAAGTTGAATCCCCTCCACCTCCGTGGCTGACCAGTCCACGAAGTGACTCACAGACCAGGCGCCTTCAACCGCGTCACCGGCCAGTTTGATGATTTCCGATCCTCGACACTCCGATCCGCCGCAGAATTGCATCTTCCCTTGGAGTCCGAGTCTTCTCGCGTCTTTGAGCAACACAGCCTGATGGCCCTCCAAGTGGTTGGAATAAACCAGGTCGGCACCAAGTTTTTTTGCTCTCAGAAGCTGGGTGCTCAGGTCGTTGGGCTGCCCGCTGAACAGCTGGTATGGGAGAACTTCAAACCCGTACTCCTGAGCCCAGGGTTCGCCCAGTTCGATGCACCCTCTTCCGTATGGAACATCCCAGGTGATTTCAATGAGTTTCGGTTTTTCCGTGTGCCCGGCCTTCTTCCAAACATCCATGAAATGAATTCCGGCTGTAGCAAGGAAGTCCGGATAAAGGGGGCGAAGCAGAAACACATACCCTGGAGGCTTGATGGCCGGAGGGTACCCTGAGCCCTCGCTGACACAAGGAATTTTAAGTTTTCTCAATTCCTTTTCCATGGTCATGGTTCCCATCGTTCCCATGATGTAGCCTGCGCTGATTCCTTCAGCCGTGAACTTCTTTAACACCGGCATGTACCTTTTCGGATTGTAGCCCGTGTCCTCCATCAGGATCTTAATGCTTGTGCCGGGTATGGGATCGTATTTCTCTATCCATTTGAAATAATCCGTGTACCCTTTCCAGAACTGCTGGGCCGTAAAAGCGATCGGGCCTGTGACATCTCCAAAAACACCCAGCTTCACTTCCTTGGCCATCGCAGGCGAAAGGGTCGCCGACAAGGCGAATAAGACGCCGATCAAAAGCACCGCCCATCCACATTTTCCGCTTACCTTGCTTTTCATGATTGTCCCTCCTTGTTGCAGAGTTAATAAGCAAACGGCCAGAGCCGATAATACGCCTTGAACAGGTTGAATTGCCGATTAATCCCTCGCGGTTCAAACAAAAGAAAAACAATGACAACCAGGGAATAAAATATGAGCGCCAGGCCTGAAAAGATATTGGTGGATATCCCCGGGAACAGGTTTCCCAGGAAAGGTGTGATCAATGAAACCACTTCCTTGAGCCCTATGTAGACGATACCTCCGAAGATAGGTCCCATTGCACTCCCTAGCCCGCCAACAACCAGAAATCCAAGATACCAGATGGAATCCATCAAGGAAAAATGGGATGGATGAATGTGTAGCAAATAGTGTGCCCACATGGCCCCTGCAATTCCGGCATAGAAAGAGCCGATAAAAAACGCCAACAGCTTGTACCTGAAGATGTTGATACCCATGATTTCCGCGGCCAGATCATTGTCCCTGACCGCAATAAAACCGCGGCCCATTTTGCTCATTTCCAGGTTCTTGGCAAAATAGGACATAAGGAGCAACATAAACAGGGCAAACAAGAAGTAGGCGCGATCGCTCTCCAACACGAAGCCGCCGATCCCCGCATTGGGAACGGGTAGGCCGTAGATATTGCCTGTGAGCTCCCCTCCATGCAAGAGATACCACCCGATCAGGTATTGCGCGGCCAAAGTGGCTAAGGCCAGATAGAAGCCCTTCACCCTCAAGGACGGCAATCCAAACATCATGCCGACCAGGGCCGCGCAGAGCCCTGCACAAGGAAAGGACACCACAAAGGGTAAATGGGCTTTTGTCATCAGAATGGTCGTGGTGTAGGCCCCAATGGCCATGAAGGCGGAATGGCCGACTGAAATCTGGCCGCAGAAACCGAGTATGAAGTTAAGCCCCTGAAGAGAGATGATGGTAATGATGCTCAGAATAATGATGCTTAGGAGATACTCGTTTGCAAAAAAGAAGGGTATAACGATGACCGCTAAAAGAAGCAGGGCGAGGGCCGCCCACTGTGTCCGGGTTCTGATAACAGCCCGGTCCTGTATGTAGGTTCTATTAAAAACGCCTGCCGGTCGCCACATGCTGTTATGATCTCTGCTTTCGATGGCTATCAGTTCAAATAATTCACTTTAATATCCGTCCTCCTCGCGCCCACTTTCCCGTCTCTGTAAGCGACCTCGCTCTCAACGCTGATGCTCTGCTCTCTACCGTACATTCCTGACAGGATCTTCTGATAGCGTTCTTCAATGGGCTTTCGTTTCAGTTTGCGGGTTCGGGTGAGTTCAGCTTCATCGGGGTCAAATTCTTTGTGTAGGCTCACGAAGGCCTCGATGCGGGCATGGTGCGGCAAAACCGAATTGACCTCCCTCACGATCTCCTTGAGCAGGGTTCTGACCTCCTCCTTTTGAGAAAGATCCGCATACGTTGTGTAGGCCAATCGATTTCTTTCAGCCCAATTCCCGACGTTCTCGAAATCGATATTGAGGATTGCCGATACGAAGGGCTTGTCCTCTCCCCCGAACACCATGGCGTCTTTGACATAGGGGCTGAATCGCAGTCTTATTTCTATGTACTGAGGTGAAAAACTCTTGCCGTCAGAGCGTTGGATCATCTCTTCCATCCGGTCCAGATAGATCAGATGCCCGCTATCCCACATGCCGGCGTCTCCGCTGTGATAATAGCCGCCTTTGAGAACTCTTGCCGTAGCCTCAGGATTCTTGTAATAGCCTACAAAAACGCCGTCATTTTTGATGATTATTTCGCCCTCTTCCGAGATCTTCACCTCACAGCCTTCAAAGGGAACACCGACCGTTTCATATCGCACATCGTCATCCTTATGTAGGGAAACAAGGCTGGCTTCCGTGGAGCCGTAGAGATTCTTGATATTGATTCCTATGGCATGGAACAGCCTCATCATGTCCGGGCTGATCGCAGCGCCGGCCGTGTATCCCACCCTCGTTTTTGAGAGACCTATTCGATCTCTTAAAGGGCGAAATATCATGAAATCGGCCAGCCTGTGGAGGAACTGGAAGCCTATGCCCAAATTCTCCCCCTCTTCCTTAGCCTGAAGCTTTCTGTAGCTCAGTGTGGAAGCCCATTGGTAGGCCAGCCTTTTCATCGGGGAACTATCCGTTATTTTCACCTGAATGGTGGATGCCAGGCTCTCCCAAAGCCTTGCCCCGTAAAAAATGATGTGTGGAGCGATATCGCGAATATCGCCTTGGACCGTCTCCGGTTTTTCAGGAAAATTGAGGACAAAGGGCACCAAAACACCGCCCGCAATTCCCAGCATCTGCTCGGTCACCCAAGCAGGCGAGATGTAAGAGAGGTAGTTGTCTGTCTGGAAGAACGTGTTGTATTGCCTGAGCGCCCTTACGGCATAAAGCAGATTTCGATGGCTGAGCATGGCCCCTTTGGGCAGACCTGTTGTCCCCGACGTGTAGCAAAAGGCGGCGATATCATCTTCTTTCCCTCCTGAGATTAGGCTCTCAAAAAGGTCCGGGGGATCCCGGCCATATTTCCTTCCCGCCTCCTCCAGATCATCCATACTCATCACGTTTGGCCGATCATAAAACCATAGCCCTCTGGGATCCCAATAAATCACCTTCTTGAGCTTCGGAAGTTCATCGTAGATCTCCAGGATCTTGTCCACCTGTTCTTGATCCCTGGCAAAGACGAATGTTGAATCGGAGTGGTCCACATAGTACTTCACTTCGGATGGAACGCAATCGATGTAGACACCCACACCCGCCCCGCCCAAGGCCTGGGCCGCCCACTCCGCCCAATACCATTCCGGATCGTTGTCCCCGAGGATGGTCACCTTATCTCCCTTCTCAAATCCAAGAAAGAGCAGGCCGTAAGCAATGTTTTTCACATGCTCGTATACATCACGCCAGGTATACTCATTCCATATCCCGTAATCCTTCTTTCGCATGGCAATCTTGCTTTGCCTCGGTTCCAGCGCTCTACCCCTGAGAAGCTTCGGAATCGTGTCTAAGTTGTGACTTTGAGCTTCCATGACCTTTTCTTATGTTCGCCCCAGATAGGCCTTAATGACCTTGGGGTTATTTTGAACCTCCTGCGGTGACCCCTCCGCAATTTTGTTGCCGAAATCGAGCACGGCGATTCGCTCCGTGATGTCCATGACCACACCCATATCATGCTCGATCAAAATGACGCTGGTTCCATTGAGTTCATTAATGTCGATAATGAATCTGGCCATATCCTCTTTTTCTTCCACATTCATTCCCGCCATCGGCTCGTCCAAAAGAATAATCTCCGGCTCCTGCGCAAGTGCCCTGCCCAACTCCACCCTCTTCCTCAAGCCATAGGGAAGAGAGCCTACCGGATGATACCGAATATCCTCAATTTCGAGGAGCTTGATGATGTCTTCAATCACCCTCCTGTGCCTGACTTCCTCTCGCCTCGACTTGCCGAAATGAAAGATTGCGGACAAAACACCGTAGTTGATCAGCATGTGCCTTGCGGCCAACAGGTTGTCCAGGGTGCTCAGCCCCGTGTAGAGCTCCACATTTTGAAATGTCCGGGATATGCCGAGTTGGGGAATTCGGTGGGGAGACACTTTGACAAGGTCTCTGCCCTTAAAAAGGATCTCCCCGCGCTGCGGTCTATAAAAACCGCTGATGCAATTGAGCAGACATGTTTTTCCGGCGCCATTGGGGCCGATAACGCCGAGTATCTCACCTTCTTTGAGCTCGAGGTGGATATCCGAAAGGGCCATCAGGTTGCCGAAGCTGACTCTCAGGCTCCTTATGGTGAGATGGGTGTCCCTTTCAGGCATTCTGCCCCCTTTAGAGAAGGGACGTACTGATGAAATCCATGTTCAGCTTTTTCAAAATCCGAACCATGTTGTTCAACTGAACCTCGACGGTCCCCTCATAGATCTCGACGATCCGGTTGTCCCGGTATCGCCTCTCTACATCCTGTTCCAAGAAATAGCCATATCCTCCGAAGACCGTGATCATCTCATCGATGATCATCTTGGCTGTCTCGGGGACGTGGTGCTTCACCATGGACGTGAAGAGCGGTACGGTTCCGGCCATTCTTTCATCCTTCCGGTCGCACAACCAGGCTCCGTAATAGTTCACCCACTTGACAGACTGGATTTGGCTGTACATTCTTGCCAGCTTATGGCCGATCCCCTGGAACTCAATAATCGGTTTTTCAAACTGCTTCCTTTCCCTGGCATGGTTCAGCGCTTTCAAAAAAGCCCCTTCCGCGTTTCCCAGAGCTTGAGCGCCTATTTCAATCCTGCTCTCATCCAGGAATTCAAGGACGTTCAGTAGTCCACGGCCCCGTTCTCCCACCGCGTTCTCTTTGGGGATCTTCAGGTTGTGAAAAACCACTTCACCGCTCGAGGTCATCCTCAGCCCCATCTTGTTCGGGATTTCATTGATCTCCATTTCCCCGTCCAACCAGGTGGAGGAATCGCGCTCAACCACAATGGTGGTCATTCCTCTCCCCGGCGCGGCATCCGGGTCCTCTTGGGCCAGAACGATAAAAAAATCCGCATAGGAGGCGTTGGTGGTGAACACCTTGGTCCCGTTGAGCACAAAGCCGTCCTCCTTTTCCTCCAGGGTCGTCTCCATACGCCTGAGGTCGCTCCCGTGGTCCGGCTCGGTAAAAGAGACCGCCGACACCCAGTCGCCTCGAACCAGAGGGGCCAGGAATCGTTCGTGCTGCCGGGGCGTACCGAAAAGCTTCACAATCTTTGAGGGGATGTAGCCCAGATGGATCGCCATGCCGATACCGGAATCGGCCTTGCAGAACTCCTCCACCACAAGGACGTTCTCCAGAATCCCCATGCCTCCGCCGCCGATGCGCTCAGGGAAGTCTAAGCCCAGAAAGCCGAGTTGTGCCGCCTTCTTGTAAAGCTCTCTCGGGAATCGGTGGGTGAGTTCACACTCTTGCGCCACTTCCGGTTTGAATTCACCCCTTGCAAATTCTGCTGCAGCACTTCGGATATCCCGCTGCTCCTTGGTCAAAGCAAAATCCATCTCAAAGCACCTCCGTCCGTTCCAACTGGTCTACGTCGCCTTGGAACCTCTTTTCATGATCTCCCGTCCGATAATCATGCGCTGTATCTGGTTTGATCCTTCGAATATCTGGGTCAATTTCGCATCCCGGAACATTCTCTCCACAGGGTAATCTTTGATGTATCCATAGCCTCCTAGAACTTGCACCATGTCGGTGGTGATTTTCATGGCCGCATCGCTGCAGAAGTATTTCGCCATGGAGGCAAAGGTCGTGTTTTTGCGACCCGAGTCGTAACCCAGGGCAGCCCTTTCCATGAGGCCCCGACCGGCCTCTATGAGTGTGAGCGCATCGGCCAGCATGAATTGAATGGCCTGGTGCTGTATCAGGGGCCTCCCGAAGGTGTGCCGTTGTCCTGCATACTCTATGGCGTAGTCTAGGGCCCCCTCAGCGATACCCATGGAGAGGGCCGCAACCGTGGGCCGGGACATGTCGAAGTCGGCCATGGCGATCATAACCTTCCACGACCTTTCCGCCACGAAAAAGGAAAGGGCCTTTTCCCCGGTTCGGGCAAGCACCGTGTACAATCCCGCCACACCGCCGTTCGTGGCAAAGGTCTTCACGCCGTTGAGGCGATAGAGGTGGCCGTCTTTGGCCGCTTTCGTCGTGATGGCCGCTACATCGGAACCAGCGCCCGGCTCGGTCACCAGATAGCCGATCAACTTCCGCCCTTCGGAAAGCATGGGATAGTAGGCCTGCTTCTGTGCCTCGTTCCCGACGTGGATGAGGGGAAAGCTCCCCACCGCTTGAATGATGAGGTTCAGGGCCGAAGCGGCACACACTTTCGCGATCTCTTCAATGGAAAGGCAGAGGGTGTAGCAGGGATTGACAGGCCAGCCGCCGTACTCCTCGGGAAGCATGATCTGGAGAAGACCCAGATCCCAGAAAAGAGACACGATGTCCCAGTTGAACGCCCCGGTTCGGTCCACCTCATCCGCTATGGGCGCCACCTTTTCCCTGGCCACCCGTTTCACATTGTCCAAAAGGATTCGTTGCTCTTCCGTCAATGGGCTCATACCCGCCTCACTCTGAAATCAGCATAGGATTGAACCTCGTTTCATGATCGTACACGTCCACCCCTTCTTTTCTCTTCAAAAAGTTCACCACCCCGTAAGTGACCGGCGTCACCGCAGCCTCATAAGCCGATTTGGCGAGCCATTGGGTAATAATTGCTGCCAGCAAGGCTTTTCCGGGTATGGTTCCAAAAAATGCGAGAGTAATAAAAACCCCGGAGTCCAAGCCCTGACCGACCAGGGTCGAGCCGATCGTCCTAAGCCACAGCCAGCGCCCCTTGGTGGCGATCTTCATCTTGGCCAGGACCATGGCGTTGGCAAACTCCCCGGCCAGATAGGCAAGGAATGAAGCCATCACAAGGCGCGGGGTGTAACCCAAGATGCGCTCATAGGCAGTCTGGCCGTCCCAGAAGGATGCGGCCGGAAGCTCCTGCCCGAGCCAGATCGCCCCCACAACAATAAAATTGCAGAAAAAGCCCAACCAGATAACCCGTCGGGCCCGGCGATACCCATACACCTCGGTCAGAATATCTCCGGTGATGTAACTCAGAGGGAAAACGAATATGGCGGCCGGGAGGATCAGCCCGAAAAGGTCCACAAGTTTTACAGCTGTGATATTCGCTGTGATCAGGCAGGTGATGAAGACGGCCACCACTACAATAAACCGGTGTGAATATCCCTCAACCCCGCTTTTTGCGTCAGACCGGTTCATAAAAGCACCTTTCCGCACTTCTTAATGGCTGTTCTCGGCCGTTCTGTCAATCCTGATTTTCTCTTCCTTCATGTGAAGCCGGCCGTAAAAAAGCAGGGCGGCCCCCAGGTAGAGCACCCAGGCTGCGATCATGAGCATCCGGAACCCCACACCCACGGCCAAGCACTTGCCCATCACAGCGCCGATGACGGAAGCGCAGCCGTTCACACCCCAAGCCCAGGGCACCAGGCCGGGGAACCCTCTTGCCATGGCGCGAAGACCGGAGGGAAACAGCCAGCCCATGAAAAAGGCGAGCACGGCGATCATCGCCACAGCAAGAGCCGCCCTCCCCCACAGAGGAAGGGTCAGGGCCCGACCGACCACCCAATCCCCGGCCAGGGCCTGAAACGCGACCCAGAGGAAAATGCCCCCCACCGGGATCCAAAGGAAACCTCGCCATCGGGATTCAGCGGAACCCACGCACAGGCTCCCCAACCCGGCAAAAACAAGGATGGACGCCAACACCACGGCGGCAGAGTAGATGGGATGGGACAGGAGTAGGGTGTACTTGGGAATCAGGGCCATTTCCAGGAACATGAACGCAAGACCGATGCACCCAAAATAGAGCACGGTTCCCACCACGTCGGCAGGCCGGGCTTTCACCCCGGCTTTGCCCGACTCCCTCTGGACCCTTCCCAAGAAAAAGAGAGGAAGCAAGATGAGCAGGCCGCTTGCCAGCAGGGCCTGAACCAGCGTGGCAATGACAAACAGGTAGCCCAGTTCAATCAGGGGAAGCCACTCCCGCCCAAGGTGCTGAAAAAGGGTCTGCGCCTTGTCCCATCGAAAGAAGTGGGAGAAGTAGGGCTGGTCGTCCCTTGGGGGGGACACATCAAAGACGTATGCTTTCAAAAAGGCTTTGGCATCACGGCCCATGAGGGCCTTGGCGCCCAGAAAATAGTAAGGCTCTTTCAGTATGTCAAAGCGGTTGGCCGTTTCCTCCGGCATGTCGGCATAATAGGCCAAATCGAATTGGTATTTCTCGCAGAAGGCGCGAGCACGCTGAATCTCATCCGGCAGAAAAGGCGATTTGGACACCAGGAGGGTGCCCGTCTTCCAACTTCGAATGAAAAGCAGGTGCTTTTCAGCATGTTCTG
>JARRRH010000059.1:0-9623 GCA_037380925.1 Deltaproteobacteria bacterium
ATAGAAAACGTCTCCTTCATTTACGATCACAATCTGGGTCGATCAGTATTAGGCTTTTCTATTGTCACACTGGGTCTTTTTACTGGAGAGAACTTCTACCCTGTGGACTTTGCCTACCGATTTGGCAAGAGGCGGCACCCAAAAAGCCCAGAAGAAAAGATCGGAGACCCTAGAAGCATCAGCGGCCAGATGAGCTACGAGGCCAAACATCAAGGCAAAGTGGCTTTGGCTCTCCAGATGGTGCAAAGAGCTGTTGATCGTGGTATCCGGGCCCGATACGTTCTGTTCGATAGTTGGTATGCGTGGCCCTCGCTGATCAACTCCATTCGAGATATAGATGGAAATGGTAATCTTCATGTAATCTGTCGTCTTAAAGACGGCAAGGTCCCTTATCAATACAAAGGAAAAACATATCGCCTTTCCCAACTCTATGGCAAAGTTAAATCCGGTTTCAGAAAAGATTCCCGCACAGGGCTCCTTGTTAAAAGGGTTCGGGTGAAACTATTAGGCTCGGAAGAAGAATCCGTCATCGTATTCGCAAAGGGTTATCTTGAGCCTGAAGATGACACGCTGAAGGGGAAAAATAAGGACAAAGAACCCAAATGGGTTGCCTTTCTTTCCACCGATACAGCATTGCACTCATCAACCATCGTCAAGAATTACATCAAACGCTGGACCATAGAGGTCTGCTTCAAGGAATGTAAACAGCTGCTCGGGCTTGGCAGAGAACAGAGCAACGACTTTAATGCTCAGGTTTTCTCCACAACGGCCAGTTTCCTGCGATATAATCTCCTGAATTTTCTTAATGAAAAGGAGAACTGCCATTGCTTCGGCGACCTGTTTCAGGACTTGGTCGATGAATCAGCAACGATTACTTATGCCAATAGGCTCTGGGACTTCTTCCGTGGCCTTTTCCGCGTCGCAATTTCCAAAATATTTGCCCTATTCAAAATCGAGGAACAATGTTCCTCCTATCTCGATGCGTTCACCCAGGTTCTATGTGCCTCTAAGCCATTTAGGGGGTGCGAAACTTGAGTTATAATTTAATGTTGGTTGAGTTTAGAGTTAGGTCCTGATTTCTGCCTTTTCCGAATAAAATTGTGCCTGAATAGTGCTATGAAGCCTAATTTCGGGGGGAACTCTCGCCTGAAGCTTCACTCTTCTCAGGCAAAAACCTATGTCTTTCCAGGATGGCGGCACTCCTTCCATATTCGTCAACGCCAGTTACCGTGATGGCGAATTTACCGCCGTCAGTTCGTTCTATCAAGCGTTTCTCCCTTAAGTACCAAATATGGAACTCCAAGTGCTGCTCCGGTACTCCGACTAGCTTTTCTAACTCAAAAATGCCTACCCCAGGAGTAGACGGATCCCGCTTCCGTTTTGTATAGAGCAAGATATCATCATCAGATGATGGCTCTTGGAATATCCTCCACTGAACAGCACGGGCTGCTTCATATTTGACGTCGTATGCCGCTCTTGCCTCAGGATCTGAGAGAGTTCGATATGCCTCCGATAGCCCTTTGAACCTATCGGGATTACCTGTCTGTCCGTTGTCGGGATGGTAGCGCTTTGCAAGGAACCTGAAAACACGCTCTATCGTTTCCCGGTCAGCATTCGGGCTCACCTGCAACAACTCATAGTAGTCGCTAAAAGAATCCTTGATCATCGGATGGCTGGTCCTTTCTGCTTGAGTGGTTTCATATTCCTCAATGCTGTTACTACAAAAAAGCACTATAGATTGTTTGCAGGGGATGGGAAAATAAGGCCTCTCCCAGAAAACGCAAAAGGGCGGAAGCGCTTATTCCCGCTCGCATTGAGGGTGGTTTCCTCCGAATCAACTCTTCTCATTTCCTCCATATGTCCATTAGCTTCAGCGGCACTGCTCCGGCGCAGTGAAGCCTTCGCGTCCCCAATGCACAGGATTAGGAAACGATGTATCAAAGCAATAACAGTGGCAGCAATCATACAAAGTGCAATCGTCATCGTCCAACTTAGCATCATATCCCGTTCCAGGCAGAGGTGCATTTTTGAAAAAGTTTAAGAGTAACAGTCAGCCGGTGCCGAGCTAAAAAGCCAATGCTTGAATACTCCAAAATGCCTGCAAAAGATTTACTTCGGCTAAGTGTCCACTCCAGCGCCATATTGCCCAGCATTCACAGATTGATCGCCTGTAACGTTCATCACCTTTGTGAAATAAAGGGATGCGGCTCTCTCCAAGCTCAACTCATTTAACTCAACTGGTTTACCCTCGTAAGCGCTAATGCATTCGAGGATATTCAAAATGTCACCCGGATAGCACGCTCGCAGCACCCCCTCTCCCATGTCTTGGCATAACTGTCGGAGAAATGAGGCACAGCTGTTCTCGCTGTGAATGCCCTTTTGCGCAATGATCCGATTGAAAATCTCATCGAAGACATCAGAGTCAGTTGGCTCAACATAAATTTTGTTCTTTATACGCCTCAGAAACGCTTCATCAGCCAGATCACTTGGGTTGAGATTCGTGGCGAACACAACGAATATCTCAAACGGCATTTCAAATTTAATGCCGTATCGCAGAGTAAGATAATCGACTCGACGATCAAGGGGCACAATCCACCGGTTAAGCAAATACCGAGGTTCGATGATCTGCCGGCCGAAGTCATCGATGACAAGTGTCCCATTGTTTGCTTTCATTTGAAGCGGCGCGGAGTATATTCCAGTCGTTTCATCCAGCTTCAACTCCAGCATACTCGGCTCCAATTCACCGCCCACTAATATGCACGGTCTCCGACACAATACATAACGTGGATCGATATCCGCATTTGCATCAATTCTCTGATGGGCAGCCGGATCGTACAAGATTATTACTTGTCCATCGTACTCAACTGCGTATGGTATGAGAACTAGGCTCTGGTACACACGAGATAGCCTTTCGGCAATGCTAGTCTTACCGTTACCCGTTGGACCGTACAAAAAAAGCGAGCTCTGTGATAAGAGCGCTGGGCCTAATTGATCCAAAAAACGATCTGGCAAAACAAGATCCGAGAGTGCATCCTTAAGCTCCGAGCGATGCAAGGAAATCCTTGAGGCTTGTTTCCTGACTACTTTACTGTAGTCGTTTACAGAGACAGGAGCTGGGCCAGAATAATGGCTGATCTGAAAGCGTTTTGAGGCATAATTTCTGCCTGTCTCTGAGAGAGTGAAGATATAATCGTTGTCTTCAACAGTGATTATCTCAAAGAAGCTCTTCTGCCTCAAATCCTGAAATACCGAATTGACTACGGGAACCGAAACCTTAAGTGAATTGGACAAGGATCTGACACTGTCGCGCGTCCGCGTATAGAGCCTTCGTAGCACCAGGTCTTCCACCAACGATGAGGGTATGTCCAGATCCACTATGTTCATTGGGAGCTTTGGAAGGGATAACGAATTACTGCTTTTCTTTGTTTCCATAAAAAAGGAACCCCCATAAAAAATGATAGCTGGAACT
The DNA here is from genome assembly GCA_037380925.1 of Deltaproteobacteria bacterium. GTDB lineage: Bacteria > Desulfobacterota > DSM-4660 > Desulfatiglandales > HGW-15 > JARRRH01. The sequence continues at coordinate 3,470 of JARRRH010000059.1, forward strand.
TTACAAACCACCCTGACTCTGAATGGAACTGAAAAATCAATATTGAAGCAAAATCCTTGCCTATTTTAGATGTAAAAGAAATCGACCTAAGAACAACGGCTTAGGGGTAAACAGTCGAGCACCTGATGATAAAAATTGGCAAAATTTGTCACATGAAGAGCATATTTTGTCAGATTTGGGGGCTAGGAAGACGATTTGCTTGAGAAACTGGAATGAAATCAACCAAAAGCTCTTTTTTATGAGTCTTGTTCGGTAACTGCTCCGGTCCTCCTTCCAGATAGAAAAAGCCTCTCACACCCAGCCTGAAAGGATACCTTTCATACCGTTTGCACCAACGAAGTATTGGGTTGCTTACTCATAGAAATGAGAGTTGGAAGCCTCTCCATTACTATTATTTAAGGCCGAGGCCTTCATATCCTTTGCCTCAATGTCTAGCCCCATAATATGGACTTCTTTCAACCTGTCTTTTTCTTCTTATTAGATCTACCATGCCCTCCACATTATGTATGCCCTTCATCCGAAGCTCACCCCCTCTTCCCGACTTGAGAATCAGTGTCCCAGCTCTGAAGGGCGCTTCAAAGAGATTCTGCTTAAAGGAGATGTCATCAAAATCTTGAAAGGCCAGGTGGTATTCCTTTCTCACAAAAGTGCCTTCAAGCAGGCGGATGCCATCATTGCTGACCTCATAACTGCTCATGACATTCCTCAGTATCGCGAGTATGCCAAAGAAGAAAAACGGGACAGCCAGGATCATGCCGTAAGGCAGGTTTGCCAGGAAAGGGGCAGTCGGAATACTCAGAAAGTGCGGAATTCGACCGTTAATCAAGCCGGAAAGAATGGGGGAATAGTATACCAGCAAGAATGTTACAGCGAAAAAGAAGATGTATTTGGACAGGAAAGAGATCGGGGAGAGCTTATGCCTGTCGGAAAAACCAGGGCTCTCAGCCTTTTTTTGTTCTCTGTGCCAGAATTTCATTGAGTTATCCCTCCTATGACCTAAAAATTTCGAGTCACCGTAATACGCAGGGCGTTCAGACGACGTCATGGGAAACAGATTGGAATCTGTTTTATGGTTTGCCAAGGCAGTGGCGGCATAGTTACTGAGGATTTTCAAGATGGTAAAATCTTCTTCACGAAATGCACAAGGCGCCCGCATCCCGTCAACATATAAAACGCCGTGCGTCTTCGAGTCTGACTTAATAGGAACAGCTGCAACAGATTTGATCTTCACAGTGTTCCTGCTGAGGGCTAAACCAGGGAGCCCCTTATCTCCGGCGTTAGGCACAAATATCGGTTTTTTCTCCTCCAAGGTGCGCCTGATAATTTGCTTGTCAAAAGGTGGAAATCGGTGGTTTTGATCATGCCTCGTCAGAACAGCAAAGGGTTGAGCGATCTTCTTGTCCTCCTTTTGCAGAAGGACAGCCGTTCTGTCAATTCTGGGAAGAGCTTCAAGAAGAGTTCTTAGAATTTTAAGGATGAAATCATTTAACTCCAGCGTGCCTGCGAAATGTGCAGATAAGGATGAAATAAGGTCGACCTGATTAAGAGATCTCGATCTTTTTTCCTTCAACAGTTGTTGTTTCGCATCTTTTAGGTCTGTTTCAACCTTGGGGCCAATATCTTTGATAGTGATATCGGATTTTACAGGCAGTTCTTCGATTCGAATCTTTGTATTCCGCCCCAACATAATGACGTCTTCCGGGCCCACTTGGAACCCTTCTCCTGGTTTCAGAGGCTCCCCATTGACAAAAGTGCCATTCGCACTTTTCTGATCCTCGATAAAAAGCGCATTCATAATGTGGAATATCTTCAGGTGGTTTCGGGACACGTAACGATCAGTAATTTGAATATCGCTCTTGGGCGATCTTCCAAGGAAAAGAGTGTCCCCTGTAAGATCAAACGTCTTGCCCTTGGAGGGCCCTTCCATGACTATCAGTTTCGCCATAAGCTGAGAAAATGTCCAAAAGAGTTAAGATGCATCATCCTCGAAGCCCGGTCCGATGTAACACTTTTCAACGGACGGGCCATTTACGGCTGCGACTGCAAAGCTTTATATAAGCGCCCCTGCCGGCTTTCGTTGTCATCCCTTTCCTGTTCAGCGCTCACTTGGAGGATTTAGTAGGTCGCTGTTTTTCACCCGTTTGATTTCGTTTCCAAATTCATCCCGGATGGTCGTGTAGCTCCCGCCGACAAGGACTTCCTGGCCCCTTTCGGGATCATAAACTCGCCTGTAATCTCTTGGAACAAGCCGGAACCCCCCAAATTCAGGGTCATATTTCTCGACATAAAAGCCTGGAACCAGCCTTTCCTTTCCGAGCTCAGGGTCGTACCGCTTGGCGTAGCTTCTTGGGACAAGCCTGAAGGAACCCTTTTCCGGATCGTACTTGGAGGTGTATTGACTGGGCCTCAGCACATCGGTATTGGACTCCGGGTCATAGACCCGGGAGTAGTTCTCAGGAACGAGGCGGTAATTTCCCCTTTCCGGATCATACATCTTCTTGTGATTTTCCGGAGCCAGAACCTCGTGCCCCTTTTCAGGATCATACTGGTTTTTGTGTCCAGTGACTTTGATCTTTTTCAGTTCGTTTCCGAGCTGATCCTTAAGAACTATGGATTCCTTTTCCACCAGCCTTTCTTCGCCTATTTCTGGATCATACATTCTCTGGCTGTTGCTTGGGGCCAGCCGCGAGCCACCGTATTCAGGGTCAAATCTTGGAATCATATCAGGTGGAACCCATCGCACCGTGTCAGCCTCAGGGTCAAACTGCTTCACATAGTGATCGGGGATAAGCCTGAAGCTGCCAATCTCGGGGTCATAGCCGGAGACAAGATAGCCAGGTCTCATTCCATAGGCGCCCTTTTGCGGATCGAAGACCTTTCTAAAGTTTTCGGGAACGAGGCGTTCTTCGCCCGCTTCATGGTCATAAACTCTCTTGTATTCATCGGTCACCACGATTTCCTCTCCAGAGGCAGACATCGAGCCAAGCAAAGAAATCAGCAAAAAGGTGAGAAAAATTATCCAGCGTCCGGCTGTCTTGAGCACGCTCGAAGGGCTCCGCTTCGGAGACGGAGCGAACAAAGAGAGACGGCCGGTTCTAGAATTGGACATGACAATAAAGAATCACCCTGTGATGCGTACTCACTCTACTGAATGCTAAAGGGCCCGGGAGTCGGTTCCTTGTAAAGGGAAAACCGACACGGCTTACCCCTTGTTGAAAAAACTTAAGTGGGGGATGAGATCCTTGCCTATGAGGATGCTGATCTGCGCCTTCCCTTCCCTTATTTCGGCAACTTCTTCTAGGCTTTGCCGTCCGGGTAGCTCTTGCGCGAGCACACAGGCTTCCCGGAGATGTCCCCTGGTGTAATAGATCTTAGTTTCCTCATGGCGGAAATGGCCGGCGTTACGGAGGTAATAGAAAGCAAAATCTTTTCCATTCAGGTAATTTCCCACTTTTCTCGCCATGTTCCTCACTCCGTTGCCGTTCGACACCTCCATCATGACGCGGCATGTTGCCCCCTTCTCCATGTCCGCGATTTGCAGGCTCACCAGCTCCAGAAGCTGCGCCTCATCGTACAACGCAAGCGGTCTCGCCTCCAAAACCCTTGCTACCTCTTCCCTGGCACCCTCAAGAACTTTAACCCGGGCAACACGGGAGGATAAAACCGGCATTACGACTCTTCGGGCAGCTGGATCATCCTGATTTTCAATCAAATCAACCTCCATGACTTCGGTCCTTTTGATTTTTTCAAGGGCTTCGGTCGGGATGGCGTAGAATCCTCCTTTGTCATATTTTGTCGTTTGATATTCTGACCCATAAACCATGGGCTCCACAGCCTCCTGGGGTGCTCTCTCATTGTTTGTAACAATACCGGCAAGGCTGCTGGCCGCCTTCAAGCCTCTTTCAATCTCCGGTTCAGACGCCTTGAGTAGGGAAGCCTGTTCGAAGTGGACCTCCGCCTCATTATAAAATCCCTTCTGATAATACAAATGGGCGATGTTGTAATGCGCCTTAGCCGCATCACCTGCCTCCTTTAACTCGGTGAAAGCCGCCTCATACTGCCCGCTATTGGCATAAGCCAGGCCGAGGTTGTTGCGGTAGCGCGCATTTCCAGCATCTAATTCCAAGGCTTTTTTGAAGTTCTCGATAGCAAGGTCCGTCTTGCCTTGAAGGAGGTAGGAGTATCCCAGGTTGTTCAAAACGTAATCGAGCTTCCCAGAGATCTTCAGGGCCGCCTTGTAAGACTCAATCGCCCGGTCGCACTCGCCTATGGCATCGCATGAAACACCTATGCAGTTGTAGGCTTTTACATGATCGGGGTCTATTTCCAACGCTGCCTTAAATTCTTCTATGGCCGGCTTGTGCCTTTTTCTCTCCTGAAGATAGCAGCCCAGCGCATAATGAGACTCCGCATTTCCCTTATGGGCCCTGATGCGCCCAATGAACTTAGCCGCACCCTCTCCTGTTATACTATAAGTGTTTCTACTAAAGCCTTGATACAGAGTGCAGGCAGTTAGTAAGAGCACCGTGATAAAAACGAGCGAGCAGAATACAATGGTATAAGTAATTTTTCTCATTCTTGCCTTCTCTCCGTTTTTTCACTATACAATTTTGAGCTATTTGATCCCTCTCTCCAGTTGCACCTTATCCAGATTCTCATCGGCTATTGTATAAAACGTGGGGCTCAACTCAATGGCTTTGTTGAAGGCCTGAGCGGCTTTCGGGTATTCACCTTGTAACAGGTAGACACACCCTAGGTTGTTGTAAGCCTGCGCACTGCCCGTGCCTTTCATGAACGCATTGAGTGCAGCATCGTAGCGGCCGGTCTTGGCCAAAACCAGACCCAAGTTGTTATACGCTTTCTCTTTTGGGCCTTCTCTCCACAGAGCTTCTTTAAAGGCATTGATGGATTCTTCGTAGCGCCCGTCCAAGAACAGGGAAACGCCGAGGTTGTTGTAGAGAACCCCTTGATCAGGCCTAAGGCGAATGGCTTCAGCATATTCCCTGGCAGCCTCGTCGAATTTCTTTTGAAAATCATAGATATTTCCCAAGTAATTCCTGGCTTTCCAGAGAGCCGGCTCCAGTTCAACCGCTTTTAGAAAATGTTTTTCTGCTTCATCATATCTTCTCATTTCAAAGAAGGCTGTGCCCATGCCCTGGTAGGCAGCGGCCTGGTCAGGATTTTTTTCCAGTATCTTTTGAAAGGACTGGACCGCATCCTCGTGCTTGCCGGTGTCAAGGAAGATCAGGCCTTGTTTGTAGTGTACACGTGGGTTGTCCGGCTTGAGCTCTAATGATTTTTCGTATTGCACAAAGGCCATGTAATAGTCTTTGTTCCCAAGATACAAATCTCCAGAGGCTTCATAGTCTTCTGCGGTCATCTCAGGTAACGCCTTGTAAAAGGCCGTGTCCTCGGGGCGGGATCGGACCTCATTGCCAGGCCTAATCGCCCTGGCGGGTTGCGACAAGTCCCCATAGTCGCTTACTCCTTGCCAATCCTGTCTCGGAGTGGCGCAACCGCATACAATGCCGCTGAAGAGCAAGGGGAGAACAGCTGCCAAAATTTTACGGATTTTCCAGTTCATTGTCTTCATGTGAGATCTTTCCCTTCTTTCCCGGCGGTCATCACTGGAGAAGCATTCTATATGCCGTAATCAGGGCCGGTCCCAGTGTCACTACGAACAAGGACGGGAAAATAAAAAGAACCAATGGGAAGATAAGCTTGGTCCCTATTTTAGCGGCAATCTCTTCAGCCCTCTGGTATCTGGCTGTGCGGAAACTCTCCGAGAAAACCCGCAAGGCCTGGGCCACGCTGGTGCCGAACCGGTCGGTCTGGATAAGCAAGGTCACAAGATTGTTCACATCATCCATATCCAGCCTATCGGCCAGGTTCCTGAGTGCTGTCTGCCGCGACTTTCCGGCTCTCAACTCCAGGTTCAAAAAACTCAGTTCCCGGCTCAACTCAGGATGGCTCAAGACCAGTTCCTCCCCGACTCGATTGATCGCTGCATCCAGCCCCATGCCCGCTTCCACGCATACCACCATGAGATCCAGGGCATCAGGGAATCCCCTGGCGATCCTTTGTTTTCTTCGAGATGTTTTTAGGCCAAGCCACACATCGGGCAGGAACAAGCCCAGCGCAGCGAAAAACATAA
>JARRRH010000060.1:0-8294 GCA_037380925.1 Deltaproteobacteria bacterium
CCGGCGCAAGGCTCAGGGCCTAAAGCTCAAGGTAAAAAACAAAGACATACTACAAGTCTCTTGCCTTACACCTTGCGCCTTATGCCTTGTGCGTACATCGCACGCGGAAACCCGCGGAGAAGGATGCTCAGCGGAAAAGGTCCATTTCTGGATAGGGGCCGGCTCAGAAGGCGACTTCGTCCTTACCTTTAAGCCCCAATATCTTCCGGGCGTCGTCCGGTGTGGCCACGTCGCGGTTGAGGATTCCCGCCAGATTGACGACTTTTTCCACCAGCTCCGCGTTGCTTTTCGCGAGCACGCCCCGCCTAATGTAGATGTTGTCTTCCAGGCCCACCCGAACATGCCCCCCCATGTGGATTGCCATGGTCGAGAGGTTGATTTCCGCAGCACCAACGCCGATCACGGACCAGGTGAAGTTGCCTTTTCCGAAAAGGACTTGCGCCTTTGTGGTCAAATAGGTCAGGTCTTCCGGTGTCCCCCGGATTGCCCCTAGAACCCCCATGACAAATTGGAGATGCAGAGGCGGGCGCATCAGCTTTTCTTGCACCACATAATCGAGGTTGTAAAGGTGCCCCACATCATAGATCTCCAGTTCCGGCTTCGTTTCGTTCTCCCGGGTAATGGCACAAAGGTATTCGAAGTCCTTGAATGTGTTCTTGAAAATGAAGTCCTTGCTCATCTCCAGGTACTGTTTCTCCCAAGGGTATTTGAACTCCTTAATCGTATTAAGTGCTGTATGGAGCGCAAAATTGATGGACCCCATATTGAAAGAACACATCTCTGGCTTGAAAATGGGCACCGTGGCTGCCCGTTCCTCGACAGTCATGAGAACGGACCCGCCGGTGGTGATGCAGACCACCACGTCACTGTGCGCCTTGATCCGGGCCAGGATCTCTCGAAAGTGCTCGGGATCTGAGGAGGGGTATCCGTCCTCGGGTCTTCTGGCGTGTATGTGTACGATCGCCGCACCGGCTTTAGCCGCTTCGATCGCTGAATCTGCTATCTCCCGTGGGGTGAGAGGCAAATAGGGAGTTAGAGAGGGAACCGTCGCCGCACCGGATATGGCTGCCGTAATAATCAGTTTTTCCATTTTTTCTCCTCCACAAAGTTTAAGGTTTTATCCGCTTGCCCGGCAACGGGCAATCCTGCTTGCGGTGCTCCACACCCGTGCCGAAAGCTTAGCGCGTCCTCATGGATACCGGACAGCGTTCCGCAAAGGTGTTTTCCGAACACACGGAGATTAAAGAAAAACGGAAGGCCTGTCAATGCATTCGACAAATGCTTTCGGGTGATGTATCAAGATGCTGTGGGGCCCTATGGGCTCTTAAAGCTTTCCGGGAGGTCGGTTATGATTCGCGCAAAACTCTGGTTCCGGTGTGCCGCCGTGCATGATCCTGTAACGCCCGTTGTTGTCAAACCGGCAGTAATTGGCTGGGATGCCAAACAAAGACAGGTGGATCTCACCATTGAACGCGCTTTCAAGGGCGATGAACTGGTCTTGAGAATGAGAGAATGGGTGACTTCGGACGTCAAGAAAGTGATTGAGGTGGTGAAAAAACACGGCCGCTTGAAGGTTCTGGATGACCGGGACCTGGTTGTGGAAATGGAGACGGATGAGGATTACCAAAATTTATCCCGCGACCTCGAGAATCATTTCGGGGATCAGATGAACCTGGAAAGGATGTAGATATCGCCTCGATGTGGGAATGGCCATCACTGGCGAAAGCCTACTCGGCTTGAGGCGAAGCTTCGCTAGAAGGATGGCTCACTGAAGGCCGGGAAGGACAGTCTTACCTTTGGAGCACGTTTCCCAGGTTTTTGATCACCTCGGAAGCTTCCGTAACCATTTTATCGAGCAATTCCTTGACAGGCACGATATGGCGTATCATCCCGGCCACCTGGCCCATCATGAGGGATCCCATTTCTGTGTCCCCGGTCAGAGCCGCTTTCTTTAGGGACCCGATAGTGAGGGCGTCAATCTCGTCCCGGCTCCGGCCCTCTTTTTCCATATGCAGGATCTCAGCCGCAAGTCTGTTCTTAAGCACTCTGAATTGGAGTCCGGTGGTTCTTCCCGTGATCACCGTGTCCGTATCTGAGGCACGGACGATAGCGTCCTTATATTTGGCGTGCAGTGTTCCCTCTTCAGTCGCCAGGAATCGGGTTCCCATTTGAATCCCTTCAGCACCAAGCGCAAGAGCGGCAACCAGGCCTTGTGCATCCCCTATCCCTCCTGCCGCGACGACCGGCAGGTGCGTGTTTTTGGCCGCCTCTCTAGCCAGGATGAAAGTGGAAAGCTCTGCCGGACTGATGTTTCCGCCCCCTTCCATGCCCATTGCAATGATAGCATCCACACCGATTTCGTGACATCTCTTAAGCATATTCAAATTGAAAATGACCTGCAGGACCTTGGTCCCTTTGTCCCTGAAGCCACTTGCATAGGGCGCTGGATCCCCCGCCGACAAAACCACCGCGGGCACCGCTTCAGCCAGGGCGATCTCCGCCGCTTTCTTTGATGAAGGAAGCCTCAGGGGAATATTGACCGCAAAAGGATTGCCGGTTTCTTTCCTCACCTTGGAAATGCTGTCGGCCAGCTCTTCGGGTTCCATTGTGGCCGAGGCAATGGTTCCCAAGCCGCCTGCTTTGGAAACAGCGGCCGCCATGGCCCATCCGCTTATCCATGCCATACCCCCTTGCAGGATGGGGTACCGGATTCCAAGAAGTTCATTGACCCGTGTCTTTAGCATGAATCTCTCGCCTCCCTGTATGTACTGCCTCTTCCTCCATATCCTTACCCGGCCCATTTTGCAACCTTAGAGGCGGAAGAACGGGGTCTCGCAGCAAATACAGAGCCCCGTCTCTTCATCATACTTCTTGAAAACAGCCTCACTCTGCTTGGAGCGGCAGATCACATCCAGGACGGTCGTTTCCGAGTTGATTTTTCCGGCAGTTTCGGGGACCTACGGTATATCGATTATTCCAATAAATCAAACAGGCTTTCCCTTTAAGAAAACAACAAACCATCGTTTTCTTATACAGCGGGATTGCAGTGCTCAAAAGAACAGGCTATGATCGTCCCGTCCTAAAACCCACAGCCCCGACACCAACAAGGAGTCGAAACCACCGTGGATGAGATCCGCCTTCCCATTGAGGGAACCTTAGACCTTCACACATTCCGGCCTGAGGATGTGGCTTCGGTTGTGGATGAATATATTCGGGAATGCCTGGAAAAAGGCATTTATGAAATCAGGATTATTCATGGAAAGGGCAAGGGCGTACTGCGCCGGACAGTCCATGCCCGGCTCGAAAAAAACCCGCTGGTTCTGGACTTCGCGCTTGACACCGGTCCCTCCGGTCGGGGTGCAACGCTGGTCCGACTAAACCCGGAAAGATCAACAGACGTTGCAAAAACCCTCAGTGATGATTAATGATGGAGATGTTTACAATACCAGAGGAGGGGGGAAGACATGGAAGAAGTCTGTTACACAAGGGAAGTGGCCCTGGAAAAAGCCGTTGAAATGGAAGCCAAGAGTTTTGAGGTCTACAGAAACGCCTACCTCACCTCGAAACACCGTCTGACCAAGGACCTTCTCAGGGATCTGGCCCTGGATGAATTGCGCCACAAATACACCCTCGAGAAGGCCTTCTTCGAAGAAACGGTCCTCCTTCATGACACGGGCACCCAAGAAGGACCCAGCATGCGGTTTTCTCTCCTTTTTGAAGAGAAAGCTCTGGACCCAAATGCAACGCCCCAGGATGTGATGCTCCACGCCATTCATGAGGAAAAGCGGGCGGTGGATTTCTACAAAAATATGGCCGCCCAGTGTGGGGGTGCACCTATGGAGGACATGTTTCGAAGGCTTGCCGAGGACGAGGAAGGTCACCTCGCCCGGCTGGAGGAGACTTACGAAAGCATCTATCTGCAGGAGATGTAGCGGAAAACGTTGTGGTCATATCACAAAAAAAGTAACGCGTTGTGAAATTTCTGAGGAGTTTTTCAAGTGGCTGTTTGGGTCAAGTAGCCTTTTGCAGCGAACAGGAACCAGACTCCAAAGGCCAGAAGAAAAACCCCGCACACTCGAATCAGAATCTGGTAGCCTCTGTCCCTGAGAAGGGTCTTGCCTCGGCTCACACCAAAGGAGACCAGGCTGTACCAAGAGAAATCAGCTGAGATGTGACCCAGAAAAAAGACCGCCAAGCCTGCAAGGCCGTATTTCATGGCAGCCACCAGATAACCCAGGCCGATGGTGGCCCACCACAGGGTCCAGTACGGGTTGGAAAGGCTTGTCAGGACGCCCAACACAACAGGATGGGGTCTCCTCTTCGCCCCGCGATCCGTTTTCCCCTGCTCCAGGGAAAGCCCGCCCGCGCTGCGAACCATGCTTACCCCGAGCCATACGAGTACGCCCCCTCCGGCAAAGGCGATAATGCCCATGATGGGCGGGGATTTCAAATAGGCTGCGAGGCCTTGAACAATGGCAATAACCAGGAGCAGTTCCAGGAAGGCATGACCGATCATCATCAAGGGACCCGCCCGGAAGCCGCGATGGACCGATTCAGCCACCGTGGCTGTCAGGATAGGGCCCGGTGTCATGATCCCCGAGAGGGCAAGAACAAAGGAACCCCCAAATATGGCCGCTAATTCAAGCACCGATGATGCCTCACACCCCAAAACATTTTACATTCTGGACACAAAAAGCCATTTTTTTCAACAGGGAAACCACCACCTTTGACCCAAGTCAAGGCGCTTTTTTCCAAAAGCTTACTAGAGACCGGCAGTTGCAACGTATGTGATAAGCGACCTCCATGGCATCAGGGCCGCGAAAGAAATGCGGGTTCTTGTAACCATAATGCCCCCCATATAGAGAGGAGAATCCAATTGGGTAAGAGAGTGAGTATAGATAAGGACGAGTGCATCGGCTGCGGCAGCTGCGAGGATATTTGCCCGGAGGTTTTCAGGCTCAATGAAGAGACCGAAAAGAGTGAGGTCATTAAACCGGAAGGCGGCCCGGAAGATCTCATTGAACAAGCCATGGCTGAATGTCCCATGTCTTGTATTTATTGGGATTAGCTGTTCTTGTAGTTGAAGCTCTTAACCCTTGCGCGCCTGAGTCCAGTTAATATCAAGTTCTTGGTGGAGCTCTCTATAGGTCAATTCTTCCCGGCATACGATATGGGTGCCCCTGCCGGAAAAGTGTAGCGGGCAGGCCCTGTTTTCTTTAGAGTTCTTGTCAAACTCTTCCTCTGGAAACGAGCGAGACTGATTACTCACAAGCCACAGAGGTCTCGAAAGAAAGGCACAGAACCCATCCGCGCGAGCCGAATTTTATCAAGGGAAAGTTAAAAATAAAGCTATAATCCTTGCCTGTCTCGCGAAAGCCCGAAAAAACAGAAATCTATTGGAGTCGGTGGGTTTGGCAGCCGCCTAACGTCCTGCATTCCAAAAAGAAATGGACTTCTGGGCCCGGATGTGAAATCATTATAGCTTGGATTGGATACTGCATAGCATCGAAGCTCAAAGGATTTCTAAGGCGTACCATAAACAAATCATCACTCGTGTGGTTGCGGATCAGGCTGATATAGAGAGCAAAAGCGGAGAAGCACCATGGAAGACCGGCAGCGGCGCAGGTGGGAACGAAAGAACACCCTCAATCTGGTTGAATTTGTAATTCTGGGAGAAAACGGAGAGCAAGTCAGCCGAGGCATGGGGCGAACCCGGAATGTCAGCGAAGGGGGCCTTTTGCTGGAAACTTACCGCCCCCTTGAACCGGAGCAGAGGGTGCTCATCTCTGTAGGCCTCGGAGACGACATGGTGGAGATCAAGGGCCGCATTGTCCATCTTCACCCACCGGTACCGCCTTCTTCAAAGGATCGTTACTGCTCCGGTGTTGAATTGACACAGATAGACCAAAAAGGGAAGCGGTTACTCAAGAAGTATATCGAGGCCTTGGCCGAGTCGAAAAGAAAGTCCTGACCCTAACTCCCCCGATTCATGACTCCTTTCCCTTGAGCTCCCTGCCCGGGATCAAAAGACGATTGATGCCTGCCACCATGGGCGCCGGTTGACATCGATCCAGGCCGTTACTATGTTTCGTTCAACCGTGTAAGAACTAATACGAGCGGAACAAATCCTTTTACGCTGGACAGGTACCTCTCACCCCGCCCTCTTCCCCAGCCTGGGAGGCTGTGTTAGAATGTCATTCCGAGGCGATAGCCGAAGAATCTGGAATTTGTAAGGGCTTGGGGTCTCAAGATTTCTCGTTGCGCTCGAAATGACAGCAGAGCGTGAAAAGTGAATTACGACACAGCCTCCTGGGGGAGAGGGGAAGGGTGAGGGGGTGAAGATTCGCGATTCAGGGAGGTGGCGATATGGCACTTGTTACATTTTCGGGAGGACGGGGCTGTGGCGCCGAAGAAGTGGCGCGGCTCGTAGCTGACGGCGCCGATCTGGAGCTTTACGACGATCAAAGGCTCCAGAAGGAAGCTCTGAACATCGGTCTTCGACAAAATGACCTAAAAGGTCTGGATGAAAAGGCCCCTGGCTTTTTTGATTCTCTCCGGTACAACCCGGAGTTGTACCTCGACATTCTGGAATCCGTGGTCTATGAAGTTTCTCGCTCAGGCAAAGGGGTCCTCATCGGACACGGCAGCCAACTCCTTCTCAGGGATTTCGGGTGTGCGCTTCACGTGTTGATTCATCCTTCCGAGCCCTTCCGCATCCGGCAAGTCATGGACCACTACGGCTTGAGCAGCAAGGCGGCCGAGAGGATGATTCGCAAAAGCGACAATGAGAAGCGGGGATTTCTTCGATTCGCCTTCCACATGGAGTGGAACGATCCCTCCCTGTACGACCTGGTAATCAGCACAGAAAAACTGGGAACCCAGGGAGCTGCAAAGCTCGTCCTGGAGGCGTTACAGTCTCAGGCCGTAGAGGAGTGCAGCCTGAACGCACTGGAGAGCATGGAGCGAATGTCCCTGTCAAAAAAAGTTCAAGCGGAACTGTTGCGGCAACACTTCAATCTCAACCAGTTTCATGTAGAGGTGCCTGAGACCGGCTTGGTTCAGCTCACGGGGTTCACCACATCCCAGGAGGAAAAGGATCGGTTGACGGACACAGCGAAAAAAGTACCGGGTGTTGCACGGCTCAACGCCGAGGTTGCTGTCCTCCAATCCGGCGCATAATGACACGTCTAAGGTCTTTCCCAAAATGCCTGTCGAAGATGCCGCGGTACTGCAGCGGGAGTGGGAGACCGCAGAACCCACATGGTCATCCGAGCTATTTGATTTGGACAAAGGCCGTTGACACAGATCGAACCCAACCGTATAATAACAACATTGCGCAGCGGTATTCTCTAAAGGGTTAAAGCACGTTCGCGTGAAATGCCCAGGCCCCCCGTCTGGCGAATTCAGCGGGGAGTTTTTTTATCTGAGGCCCTATATGCTCCTTTCGTGTTTTTCGAGGCTCTCTCTCGTTCTCCTGTGGCTCTTTTTTTCTTTGCCGGCTTGGGCAACCCAACCTTTAGTGATAGGCGACTTTTCTCAGGGTGTTGACGAGGACGGGGTCCCTTTGGGTTGGGAGCTCAAGGAACGCTCGGGCAAGGCGGATTTTACCCTTCTCAAGGATGGTGATATTCACGCTCTGTGCCTGAAAAGCGAGGACACTTCCTTTTCCTTCCAAAAACCGCTGGACATCGATCCTCGGGAATTTCCTGTGATTTCATGGAAATGGAAGGTAACTGAGCTTCCTGAAGGAGGGGATTTCCGGGAACGGGGAAAGGATGACCAGGCCGCCCAACTACTTGTTGCCTTTTCCAACGCAAACGTGATTGTCTACATCTGGGACACGACCGCTCCCAAAGGGTATGTGGACGACGCTTGGTCCCCACCCTTCCTAAGCATCAAAGCCGTTGTAATGCAATCCGGCCGCGCCCAAACCGGCAGGTGGCTCACAGAGACCCGGAGCGTTTATGAAGATTACAGAGGACTTTTTGGAAAGGAACCACCGCGCATCGCCGGCATCCGGCTTCAGATCAACTCCCAGCACACCGAGACTTCCGGGGAAAGCTTCTTTGCCGATGTCCTGTTCAAGAGGCAGAGAACAGCCGGAATCAGGGCTTTTCCCCGTCCGTCCGAAAATTTCCAGTTTTAATCCAAAACATTCCCTAAGCGAGTCTACGGCTTAGCTGCCCTTTTCTGGCCCTCTCGGTAGGCAACAAGTTGTTGAATTTTCGCCCGAACTGATGTACTCTTTTCATATGGCCCGATCGCGGTTCAAAGAAAATACAGGTGCCGGCACC
>JARRRH010000061.1:0-8254 GCA_037380925.1 Deltaproteobacteria bacterium
GAAATTTTCCGAAAGGGGTCCCTCATCAACGGTCGAAGGTTTTAATCCCCCCCATGGCACCCGGCTCAACACCGGGAGAATGACCCGTCCGGACTGCTTTATACTCTCAACCAGCTTCTTGTCATGATCGATGTTCTCTTCCAAGCTGAGGAGGTTTTCCTGAACCCACGCGGTCTTCGCCTCACTACCTTGCCCAGCCGCTTGGTCTTTCATCCTTTGCCTGAGGGCCTCCACCTGTGCAAGGCCTCTATGCCTCTCCTCTTCAACAAAGGGCAAATCAAGACCGATCAATTTCGCGCCACCCTCTGTCAAAACCCGGACCATTTCAGCAATGAAAGAACGAGGCCAGGGCCATGATCCGAGGCTGTTCAGGCTCTTGTCATCGATTTCTATAAGGACGATTCGGGAAGGATCTCTTTGATCAGAGAGGAGCTGGCTCGTTTCCAGGTCGTACAGTGCTTTCTCCAGAGTTTCGAATGGTGAAAAGTGAGTGAATGAAAGAACGAGGAAGAGGAGAATGACACAACTCCCCCCCACTAAATTCAGATTTAAGCTCTGTTTAGTCATTTATAGCAAAAATCTATCCAACATTATGCAAATTAAATAAATATGTATCAAAATAAGCACTTAATGTCAAATCAAAATAACATGCCCAAAATACAAAAGATTGTCCAAAAAAGGTAAGAAAAGGAGGCGGAGGTTAGGGGATCAGGTCCTGATCTCATATTGTTCCATGTGGAGCGTGTCCTTTGAAACAATGATAATTCTTCTGTTTATTCTTTTTTCCAGTTCCATGACCGATTGCTGCTCCTCTTCCTTGAGAATCTGATCTATGGCGGGGTGCACGTAGACATAGATGCTGTTCTGCCCTGAAAAGGCCGTGCTTTCTCTCTCCAGATCCCGGAATATTTCGTAGCAAATGGTCCTTTTGGATTTCAGTGTTCCTCTTCCCTCGCAGTAAAAGCAGGATTCGGTCTGGACTCTGTTAAGATTCTCTCGTGTTCTTTTCCGCGTCATCTCGATGAGCCCCAGTTCAGACATGCGCAAAACATGGCTCTTTGCTCTGTCCTTGCTGAGGACCTCCTTAAGCGCCATGAAAACCCGCTCCCGGTTGGACTTTTTCTCCATATCAATAAAGTCAATGACAATCAGGCCCCCGAGGTTTCGCAAGCGAAGCTGATAGGCAATCTCCTTGACCGCCTCAAGATTGGTCTTTAAGATTGTTTCCTCCAGATTTCTCGAGCCCACATAACTCCCCGTGTTGACATCAATCGCGGTGAGCGCTTCCGTCAATTCGATGACAATATACCCTCCGGACTTTAGCCAGATCTTCTTCTCCAGGGCGCGGGAAATTTCCATTTCAATGCCGTGGCCGTCAAAGATGGGCTCCGTGCCTTCATAAAGTTCCACAGAGTACTTCAATCGTGGCGCGAAGGTCTCGATGAAGCCCATAATGTTGTCGTATTCATCTCTGGAGTCAATGATCAACCTATCCACTTCTCGGGTAAAAAGGTCACGCACAGACCGCAATGAGACCGATAGGTCCTTGTGCAAAAGGCTCGGGGCGGATAATTTGGCCATTCTCTCCTGGATATTGGCCCACAACCTGAGAAGGAAATCCATCTCAGATTTCAGCTTGCTCTTCTCAGCCCCTTCACTGACCGTCCTGACGATGAATCCCAGGCTGCCCGGTCTGATCTCCTGCACGATGCTCCTCAACCTCTCTCTTTCAGCGAAATCCTCAATTCTCCTGGAAATGCCAATGTGATTCACATTGGGCATGAGCACGAGATGTCGTCCAGGAAGAGAAATGTGAGACGTGAGGCGAGCGCCTTTCGTCCCCATGGGTTCTTTGGCGATCTGGACCATAATATCCTGACTTTCATGCAGAAGGTCCTCAATATTGAAAGAAATCCCTGCCAGTGGATCCGGTCTCCCTTCCTGCGCGTCTTCCGAAAGGCTTTCTTCGTAAACGTCGTCGTTTTGGAGCATCATCTTTTCCAATTCCAGGAAATCCCTGTGCACGTCTGAAACGTAGAGGAAGGCGCTTCTTTCGAGCCCGATATCCACAAACGCAGCTTGCATACCCGGGAGCACGCGGACCACCCTTCCCCGGTATATGTTCCCCATCAGTTCCTGCCCGGTTTGCCTTTCAATGTGGAGTTCCACCACCGTGCCGTTTTCGAGGAGGGCCACCCGTGTCTCATGGGGTCTGGTATTAATGATCAACTCGTTTGGCATGATCGAACCCACCAATCTGATGTTGCCACAACCTAACACAACACCTGCTTAACCTTCAACACCTTAACTCCGTCAAGATCAGGGCCGCTCAACCGGAAGACTTCCTTGATAATCTCTACAGGCTTCAGCCCCGGGCCGGGACCGTGAATGAGGACCAAGTCGAGGCCGTCCGGTCCCTTGAGCCTCATGGACTTCACCAGGGATCGAGCATTGACAACCCTCTCGCCGCGCTTTCCCCGCTTCATCACCGGAAAATCTTCAGCCCGGATGAACTCTTCCACTCGTGCGGGATTCAACCTCAAGCCGTTCGTGGCCAACTGGAAATGGGTTTCCTTAATCCTGCCGGGCTTCGTCTTGAAGGTCACATCCTCAAGACGGATCATCTCGATCCCTGGGGGGAGCTGGCGTGCCAGGCCTTCCTTGATGGTCCCCCTGGACATGGTGTCATACACGGCCACGTCCACCGTTTCTTCCAGGCTCTCCGTGCCCACAGGCAGGGCGCAGCCGAACACGACCTTTGGCATGGGGTGAAACCCTTTGGAAAAGACCAAGTCTATGCCAGCTCGTTTGAAGGCCCTGATGAAGAGACGAACCAGTTCAAGGTGGCTGAGGTGCCTTGCCCGACCTGTTTTGGAAAAAGTAATGCGATATGTCTTGGCCCCAACGGATGAACGGGGTTTACGGAACCGATCCTGCCCCGAGGCGGGCGTCCATGATTCAAAAGTGACCGGGGATACCCTGCGGTGATCACACACCCCGCAGTCAAGGCACCCCTCCCGGCAGTCAGGCGTCATTCGCTCCTCTGCGGACTTCCTCCACTCCTCTTTGAGATAGGACTTCGTCACGCCTGAGCTGATGTGATCCCAGGGAAAAATCTCCGCTCCCGGCCTCCTCCGGTAGAGATAGAAAGCCGGATCCACGCCCGTTTCCTTGAAGGCCTCGACCCACACATTCATGGCGTACTGATCGCCCCAGGCATCAAATCTCGCACCCTTCTGCCATGCTTTGATGAGAACACTTGTCAGTTTTCGGTCACCTCTAGAAAAGATCCCCTCGAGCCAGCTCATCTCAGGCTGGTTCCATTTGACCCGAATGCGGCTATTCTTGAGGAGATCCTGAATGCGCTCAATCCGCCTTCGACTTTCCTCCAGCTCTATCTGGGGTAACCACATGAAAGGGGTGTGGGCCTTGGGAACAAAAGTAGAAAGGCTCACGTTCAGTGCGGCTTTTTTCGCTTTTCCTTGCACTGCCCCAGCTACCGATTTGGCCAGAAGGGCGATATCCCGTATGTCCGCCCCCGCCTCTCCCGGCAGACCGATCATGAAGTACAGTTTCATCAAATTCCAGCCGGCTTCGTAAACCGCCCGCGCGGTCCTCAAAATGTCTTCGTTGGTCAAACCTTTGTTGATGACCCGTCTCATTCTATCGTTACCCGCTTCCGGAGCCAGCGTGAAACCCGTCTTTCGTACCCGCTTGATTTCACCGAACCAGGCCGGGTTCAGGCTGTCCACTCGCAGGGAAGGGAGGCTGACCGCGATCTTGTCTTTCTCTTGACGGTCCATCAACTTCTTGAGCAAGGGCCCAATGCAGCTGTAATCCCCTGAGCTCAGAGAGAGCAAGGAGAGCTCGTCAAATCCTGTAAGCTTCAAGGAGGATTCCGCATATTTCAGCACCGATTCGGGATGGCGCTCTCGAACCGGGCGATATATCATGCCTGCTTGGCAGAACCGGCATCCCCTCGTGCAACCCCTGGAGATTTCAACTGCGAGCCTGTCGTGAACCAGCTCCATAAAAGGAACAACCTGGCGCACCGGAAAGGGATATTGGTCAAGCTCTGAGATGATCGCCTTTTTCACCTCTTCGTATCCGGCCAGAATCGGCATGATGGACTTGACGGTCCCCGCCGGTTCGTAATCCACCTTAAAGAACCCCGGAACGTAGACACCCCGGATTTTCGTCAGACCCTCCAAGAGCTCTTCTCTCCTGCGAACCCTGCGGCGCTTGGCCTCACGCACCACCTCGCAGATTTCAAGGGCTGCCTCCTCCCCGTCCCCGATCAGGAAGGCGTCGAACAGGCGGGCCACCGGCTCCGGGTTGAATGAAGCGGGCCCGCCCGCAATAATGAGGGGGTCTTCAGGACCCCGATCCTCTGAAAGAAAGGGAATTCCGGAAAGATCCAGCATGGTCAAAACATTGGTGAAAGAGAGTTCGTGCTGGAGGCTGAAGCCGACGATATCGAACTCCGACAGGGGTCTGCGGGACTCCATGGTGGTCAGGGGGAGACCTCTTGCCCTCAGTTCAGCCTCAAGGTCCAACCACACACAGAACACCCGTTCCGCTGCGAGCCAGTCGCGACTGTTAAGGATATGGTAGAGTATTTTGAGTCCCAAGTGGGACATGCCCACTTCGTAGGTGTCCGGAAACGCCAGGGCAATGCTGACCTCTACAGAGGCCCTGTCTTTCCGGATCGCGTTTATTTCGCCGCCCACATAGCGACTGGGCCGCTGGATACGAGAAAACCACGGCTCCTCGAGAAATGACATGAGGCCATCCCCGTTCTAACAGAACGTGTCGAAATTTCTACAACGCAATGGGTATAATAAAGGTTTTTGAGACCTGAATCTCCGCCTCACAGATGGAATGATGGAATGATGGAATATTGATTTCGGAAAGAAAGTACTCGTTTGAACGTCATCTACTTCAATGTAGAAGGGATTTCAACAGGCGCATAGAGAACCCACTAGACCCTTGTCCCAAAGCCCACTATTCCATTATTCCACTATTCCAGTCAGCCGCGGCAGCCACAGACCACTGCGGCGAAGTCTGCCATTCCGGCTGTGACCAAAACCAACCAAGCTGGTCCTTAAATAGTTAAGAAATCATAATGCCAGGTGATTTGTCAAGCCGGCAGGGAAAGGGAAGAATCGAGAAGAAGGGTAATCTCCGCACCTCCTTGGTCATGATTTCGTCCATAAACTTCGCCCCGAAGTCCCTCCACGATTCGCTTCACGATTGCCAGGCCCAAACCCGACCCACCTTCCTTGGTCGTGAAAAAAGGTGTGAATAGCTTCTCCAGGGCCTCTTTGCTGAATCCATTCCCCGTATCGCGGATGGTAATCTTTGCGTACCGGGCGCTTGCGCCGGACGTCCTCTTTGCCTCCACCGCATCCGTGGCGATATGGAGTGTGCCCCCCTCCATCATGGCTTCAACAGCATTCAAGTAAAGGTTCCACAACAACTGCTTGATCTGTTCCGGATCGGATTTCATTTTGAGGGGACCGTTCAAGACTGTTTCCACACGCACCTTGCCTCTCCATTCCCCCCGGTTCCTGAACAGCTCCAGAGAATCCCTGATCAACTCGTTGAGGTCAAAGGCCCGGACATCCGCCGCTTTAGGCCGGGCAAACAAAAGAAAGTCGCTGACCAGGTGATTCAACCGGGTTATTTCTCGTAAAATGATATCCATGAGGCGGCTGCTCATGGCATCCTTTTCCAGCCCCTCTTTGAGTATTTGTATCGATCCACTGATAGAGGCCATGGGATTCCTGATCTCATGGGCTATCCCCGCTGCCAATTGGCCGGCCAGGGCCAGCCCTTCCACCCTTTTCATTTCCGCTTCGATCTGTCTCATGGCCGTCATGTCGTGAAAAAAGAGGATCTTACCCCGGTGGTTTCCTCCCGGCAGACTTAAAGGTGAAACGGAAGTTTGAAGGAACATCTTCTCTCCGTCCGACCTCACGTAGGGCACATCCATGATAACATGGGGCTTGTCGCCCTCGCCGCGGGATCTCGATCCCTTAAGGCCGTTGCCTATTGCCTCTTTGAGGGACGGCAGCACCTTGTCCAGGGGTCTACTCACGGCCTGGTTTGCCGGAACATCGAAGATTTCCTCTGCAGCCGGATTGAAAAGAATAATTTTTCCCTCATCATCAAGGGTAATCAATGCCGATGTGATGCTTTGTATGATCCACTCATTGAGCGCTTCCAGTTGAATAAGGTCATTCTGCTTGGCTCGAAGTTCAACACGACTCCTCCGTGTTTGTTCGGATGCATAGCCGCCGAGGAACGCCACAAGGTAGAAGGCCCCAATATTGACAAGAAGGGTGTAAAAGAAATAGGTACTCTGGTACTCGATGGGGTAGCTCAGGCGGCTTCCTATGGGTTCGATAATGCCGTAGTAATGGAGGTCAAGGAGCAGACCATAGAGAATGCTGCTGCTGGAGGCAACGATCATACCGCCCTTTCGGTACAGAATGATGCTTCCATAAATAATGGTCAAAATGTAAAGAAATGAAAAAATGCTGTCTATCCCGCCGGTCGCGTAAATAATGGCGGTAATGAAAAAGGTATCCAAAATCAGCTGCAAGTAGGCGATAGTGACGAGGTTCTTGTAATGTTTGAGAAGGGCAACGTAGACAAGAGTGAGGCAATAGATGACCGCGATCAGCGCATAGTGGGAGGTCTGGATGTCTCCGAAGTAGGCTTTTGTCTCATTGGCCTGGATAAAAATGGAAACGCCCAAAAGCAGAGAGACAAAGAGGACCCTCAAGAACATAAGCCTTTGAAGGCCGCTCGATAACTCAGCGTGAGGGATCTTTTGGTCAGAATTGACCATGTCGACAGGATTAACCCATGGCGGCGGCCATCTGAAAGATAGGCAGATACATGGCTACGACCAGCCCACCGATTGATCCACCGAGGAAAAGCATGAGCAGCGGCTCCAGCATGGACGTTAGGGCAGCCACGGCCGCATCCACTTCTTCGTCGTAGAAATCAGCAATTTTTTCCAACATAGTATCCAGGGCACCCGTCGCCTCGCCCACAGCGATCATTTGAATCACCATGCCCGGGAAGATGTCATTCTCTGACAAAGGCTCCGCAATGGTCTGCCCTTCAGCAATACTGCCTCTCACTTCATAGATAATTTCTTCGATGACCACGTTTCCCGCTGTTTTGGCCACAATCTCTAACGCGTCCAAGATGGGAACGCCGCTGCTGATCATCGTGCCCAGAGTTCGCGTAAACCTTGCCACAGCCGTCTTTTTCAATAATTCACCGAAAACGGGCAGCTTTAAGAAAAGGGCGTCTGTTTGCTTTTTTCCGCTTTTGCTGGCCCTGAATCTTTTGAAGGCGTAGCCCAGAATGCCTAAGCCTATCAGCACCCAGTAAAAATTACTCTTCATGAATCGACTGAGATTGACCACGAGCTGTGTCGGCGCCGGCAGAGCCGATCCGAAACTGGCGAACATATCCTCAAAAACAGGGATCACGAAAATAAGAATAACGGCAATGACGATAACGGCAACGCAGATCACGACAATCGGGTAAGTCATAGCCCCTTTGATCTGCTTTCTCAGCTTTTCCGCTTTTTCGATAAAAAGCGCCAGCCGCCGCAGAATCGTATCCAGGATACCTCCGACCTCACCGGCAGCCACCAGGTTGACGAAGAGGGCGTCAAAGACCTTCGGATGCTTTTTCATGGCTTCCGCCAGCGTAGAGCCCCCTTCCACGTCTTTCGTAATTTCCTTGAGAATGCCCTTGAACGTGGGATTTTCCGACTGTTCTGCAAGGATGGTGAGCCCCTGTACCAAAGGAAGCCCTGCGTCGATCATGGTGGAAAACTGCCTCGTGAACACGACAATATCTTTGTTGGTCACCTTGGGCTGCAGGAAAGATATGCCTTCAAAGATATCCTTCGGCTTGGGTTTCAGCTTCTTAATGGTGAAGTTTCGCTTCTTCAGCTGGCTCAAGGCGATGTTTTCATTCGCCGCATCGATTTCGCCTTTGAGTTTTCGTCCTCGTTTTGTTTCTGCAACCCATACATAGACAGGCATAAGAAAAAGCCCTCCTCTGCCCTTTTCCTATCAAAAAAACGCCCAACCTCAATCGATTGAACAGTAAATTTTTTTAAACTTGGACAATGTTATCGTAATTTTAGTTAAATATACCGGTTATGTCAAGCTTTCTCAGGGAGCACCCTTTTCCGCATTGGGCAGAGAAAACACCAACCCGT
>JARRRH010000062.1:0-8213 GCA_037380925.1 Deltaproteobacteria bacterium
AAAGACGGCTATCAAGTTTCCCCTTATTGTTAGGCTGGAGGGGACCAATGTGGAGGAAGGCCGGAAAATTCTCCGAGACTCGAACCTCGAGTTCCTGGTGGCTCGAACCATGGCGGAGGCCGCAGCCATGGTCACAGAACAAGTGTCATGAAGAAGTGCCTAAAGTGCCTAGAGTGCCTAAAATTAAACCGTCCCGAATGACTAATGACCAATCATGAGATTGAGCTATGAGTATCCTCGTTGACGAAAAGACCCGAGTGGTGGTTCAAGGAATAACCGGAAGAGAAGGATCCTTTCATACAAAACAGATGTTGGCTTACGGCACCACGGTCGCAGCGGGCATGACGCCCGGGAAAAAAGGCCAAAAAGTCGAGGGGGTGCCTGTATTTAATTCCGTCCACGAAGCTGTGAAGCACGAGGGGGTCAATGCGTCCTGCATTTTTGTTCCACCCCTTTTTGCCGCCGACGCCATCATGGAAAGTGCTTCGGAAGGTCTGGGGGTCATAGTCTGTATCACCGAAGGAATACCCGCATTGGACATGGTGAAGGTGGCCACATTTCTCGAAGACAGGGAGAGCGTGCTCATAGGACCCAACTGCCCGGGCATCATTTCTCCGGGCAAAACCAAAGTGGGTATCATGCCGGGCCATATCCATAAGCCCGGCCATATCGGCGTCATTTCCAGAAGCGGAACCCTGACCTACGAGGTCGTGGACCAGTTGACAAGGGCCGGATTCGGCCAATCCACCTGCATCGGAATCGGAGGGGATTCGATCATCGGGACGACCTTTGTCGACCATCTCAAGCGATTCAAAGAGGATCCGGACACAGCGGGCGTGGTGATCATCGGAGAGATCGGCGGGTCTGCTGAGGAAGAGGCCGCAGACTACGTCCAAGACGGCTTTGACAAACCAGTTATCGCCTTTATCGCAGGACAGACGGCCCCTCCCGGCAAGCGTATGGGCCATGCGGGCGCCATCATATCCGGAGGAAAAGGAAGAGCTGAGGACAAAATCAAGGCCCTCGAATCTGTAGGGATTACCGTGGTTCGCAATCTCGGCCGATTGGGCGAGACGGCAGCAGACGTCTTGAAATCGCACTGAGCTTGACTTAGATCTTAGCCGTTGCTACTATGAATTTGTATAAATAAGGCGCGGTTTTTCCTTTTTGTCCGCCCCTTCGACCTGAATCTCCTTGCTCACATACCTTTCCAAACCGATCCACGTCCTGACGGTCTTAGGGGATGGGCTCATGCCCTTGACGGATCTCAGGAAAGAAACCATGAAAAAGATCGTAGATATGAAGGAGCGTATCGAGGGTAGGCGGCAAAAGGAGCGGCTGGACCGGTACCACAGCCGGGCTGAAACCATTCGGACAATGGTTCAGTGCTCCTCATGCCACTTCAGATGCGCGATGTGCGGACGACAGTCAGAAAGAGAGGATGCTTCCAAACCTTCCCGCTCTAAGCCTCTCGGCCTGACCCTGTGCAAGGACTGTGGTGCAGAGTTCGAAGAATATCTCGCTGTCTCGAGAGGAGAAAAAGAGCCTGCTCTCCCTTGGCACAACCCCCAGTGGTTGAACATCTGGTCCGCCTGGCTCAATTATCGAAAGGCGATCACCGATTTCATCTCTTCACCTGAGTTCAAGATGTTAGTGGATGAAATCAACCGTGACTCATAAATGGCGGAGGTCCTAAATGTTCGGTATAGGCATGCCCGAGCTGATTATTATTTTAATCATCATTTTGATTATTTTCGGTGCAGGGAAACTTCCTGAAATAGGAAGCGGCATAGGAAAAGGGATCAAGAATTTTAAGAAGGCGACCCACGAAAAAACGGACGAAATTGCCTCTCCACAAGAAGAGGAAGATCAGAAGAAAGAGGAAGTGTGAGTCCTCAGAAGGGGATATCGTCGTCCGGGATGGATATGGGCTCTTCGCTGGGAAAGCGCTCTTCAACGGAAGCCGCTTCTCCCCCCTTACTGGGTGAACCCAGCATCTGCATGGTTTGGGCAATGATTTCTGTGGTGTAACGCTTGACCCCGTCCCGATCTTCCCAGGATCGGGTCTGGAGCTTGCCCTCAATGTAAACCTGGCTCCCTTTGTGGAGATACTCCCCGCATATCTCGCCGAGGCGCGCCCATGCCACGATTTTGTGCCACTCGGTGCGCTCCCCTTTCTCTCCGTCCTTGCCTGTCCATTGTTCGTGGGTTGCGACGTTGAAGTTGGCGACTGCTCTGCCCGACGGCGTATACCTGAGTTCAGGCTCAGCGCCTAGGTTTCCGACGATGATGACTTTGTTGACGCTCGCCATGCCGTGACCTCCTTACAAAAATGTAACGAATCTGCGCCTGAAACGCGGGGAAAGCCACCCCAGTTCCGCCAAAAACTTTACATTAGCCGACCTTAGGCAGTTAGAGGTGAAGAAAAGCTGTTTCTACGAGGCACCCTTATCACAAGTCCTTTTCGCAGATCAAGGGAATTAGACGGTTTGTTCGGCCTTCTCCGTTCGAAAAAACCTCCATAATGAATGGGTATCGCTCAAAAGTGTTTGCATGGGAAATCATATCCGGAAAGGGCTGGCACCTTTTCTTTATCAAGCCTCGTTTCGAAGACCACTTTACGAGCCTATGCAAACACTTTTGAACCTTTATAATGATTTACATATTGACGCGCGGAATTTCAAAATATAAGCTACTGTTAATTCATGAGGTTTTTTAAGTTATGGTCAAACTTATCCCCTTGGGGGGACTGGGCGAAATCGGCCTCAACATGATGGTCTTGGAATATGATCAGCACATTCTGGTCATCGACGCCGGACTCATGTTCCCTGAAGAGTATATGCCCGGTGTAGATGTGGTTATCCCCGACATTCAATATCTCAGGGATAACAAAGACAAAGTGGCTTCGATTGTTTTAACCCACGGTCACGAAGATCACATCGGCGCCATGCCTTTTCTTCTAAGAGATCTGAACATACCCGTTTTCGGCACAAGTTTCACCGTAGAGCTCCTGAAGGAGAAACTCCGGGAACACAATCTTATCGACACGGCGATGCTACAAAAAATCAGGGCGGGTGAAACCACCCAATTCGGTCCCTTTAGTGTGGAGTACATCCGCGTAAACCATAGTGTCGTGGACGGGGTGGGTTTGGCGATCAATACGCCCGAAGGCATAATCATTCATTCGGGAGATTTCAAAATCGATCAGACTCCTGTGGACGGACGGTTTACAGATCTCGCTCGATTCGCACATTTCGGGCAGCAGGGCGTCCTCGCCTTGCTCTCCGACTCCACCAATGTTGAGAAAGACGGCTTCACCCTCAGTGAAAGAGAGGTCACCAAGACACTGGAAGGGATTTTTGAGTCCACCGGAGGAAGGTTGATTGTTGCCGTATTTGCCTCCAACATCACCCGGATACAGCAGGTTGTCAATTTGGCCCTGAAGTACGGCCGAAAGGTGCACTTCAGCGGCAAAAGCATGAAGACCAATGTAAGGATAGCCCAAGAGGAACGCTTCTTGGACATACCGGTCTCGGCCGTGATTGACGAGGGTTCCATCGAACGGTTGCCGGATGAGAAAGTGGTTGTGATTACTACCGGGAGCCAGGGAGAGCCCATGTCCTCTCTCACGCGAATGGCTCAGAACAGGCACAAGGGCCTTAAAGTGAAAAAAGGGGACACCGTTATCCTTTCCTCTCGCTTCATCCCCGGCAATGAGAAGGCGATCACCACGATTATCAACAACCTCTACCGTATGGGTGCCGAGGTCGTCTATGAAAAGGTCTCTCACATTCACAGTTCCGGGCATGCTTACAAAGAAGAACTCAAACTCATGCTCAACTTGGTAAATCCCCGGTATTTCATACCCATACACGGGGAATACCGCCATCTCGTCAAACACATTCAGCTGGCCCTGGAGACCGGCATGCCGTCCGACCGGCTCATTCTCGCTGAAAACGGCTCGTCCATTTTTTTCAGTGACGGGAAAGCCTCTCTGGGTGAGAAGGTCCTTACAGGCAGAGTCCTTGTGGACGGAAAAGGCGTGGGGGATGTGGGTGATTTGGTTCTGAGAGATCGCAGAAGGCTTGCCGGCGACGGAGTGGTGATTGTTCTTCTGGCCGTTGACGAGCAGACCGGTGAAATCATCTACGGTCCGGACATCGTTTCCAGAGGTTTTGTATTCGAGGATCAGGGAGGATTTGTTCTGGATGAGGCCAAGCGTGTCGTTCTGGAGATCTTTGATGAGATCCGGAATCCGGCCCACATTGACTGGGCGGAAGTGGGACCCGAGATCAAAAGAAATCTGAAACGTTTCTTTAACGACCTTCTGGAAAGACGGCCCCTCATCCTGCCCATCATTATGCCGGTGTGATAAGCCGCCTCTCCGGTCGGATGCGGCTTAAGGCGAAAGGCGTAAGGCTCAAGGCAAGAAATGCCAAATGACAAAAATGAGGGGGTTATCCCATTTTTGGAATTTGGATTTTGACATTCATTTGACATTTGGGCTTTGACATTTGACATTAAGAGCCCTCTTTTTTCGCTGCCCGGAGCCGTTCGGTGCCGAGCTCAAGGCCGAGAGGCTCAGGCTGGAATGACTCACGGCGCAGGGGCTTCGTCGAAGGGAGAGAAACGCCCATTTTAGTGAGGTTCAATGACCTTTGGCTAGAAAATCCAAAGACGACCGGCAGGCTCAGCTCAAGCCTGTGCGTAAAGAGATCAACGCGATTGTCTTCTTGCTGATTGCTTTGATTCTCGGGGTGAGCCTTTTTTCTTATCATCCCGCTGATCCTGTTCTTGGCATCAAAACAGTGCATTCCGGTGAGGCCCACAATCTTTTCGGTACCTTCGGAGCCCACCTTTCAGGTTGGATCTTTTTGTGTCTCGGCTTTTCATCCTTTTGGTTGATTCCCGTTTTTCTGGTCATGGCTTTCTTCTCACTGCAGGGACGGGGACTCTCCTCCCCTGCAAAGAGCACGATAGCCATCCTCTGCTTGCTCCTGTCTTTTTCCGGCATGCTCGCTCTCAGGCTTCCCCGAGAGGTTTTGTACCAGGGGGCCAAAGTTCTCAGCGGTGGGCTGGCAGGCTACTATGTTGCCGACTTCATGAAGCGATTTCTGAACGAGTTTGGCGCCTTTGTTCTCCTTCTCACGGTGTTCATCATATCTCTCATGATCTGCACCAACCTCAGCTTCGGTTGGCTGTTTTCCAAGATCGGCTTGTGGCTTTCTGCCATGATCAGGCGGTTCAGAGAAATTTTGCAGAAACGCAGGGAGCGAAGACGGAAAAGAAAAGCCAGAATGGAAATCATGGCCCAGGAGCGAACCAGATCCAGGCGCAAGGTTACGATCATAGAGCCCAAACCTGAACCGCCGAAAAAGCCGCAGCAGGAAGCTTTTCCCTTTATGAACGTGGTAGGAGAATTCAAACTGCCGTCCCTGGAACTTCTCAACAAGACACCCGTGGACAGAGGGGTTGTGCAAATACAAAAGGAAAGCTTGGAAATGAACGCCAGGCGTCTCGAGAGGAAGCTGGCTGACTTCGGTGTGGAAGGGGAAGTCATGGAGATCCTGCCTGGTCCGGTCATCACCATGTATGAATACAAGCCTGCCCCGGGAATCAAGATCAGCAAAGTTGCCGGTCTATCCGACGACCTGGCCCTTGCCCTCCGGGCGCCCAGCGTCCGGATTGTAGCACCCATTCCAGGAAAAGCGGCCATAGGAATAGAAATCCCCAACAACCAGAGAAGTCTTGTCTATCTTGAAGAAATTCTTTCCTCAGACGACTTTAAGAACGCCAGCCACAGACTGACCATTGCACTGGGTAAAGACATTACTGGGGCTCCGGTCATTACCGATCTGGCCAGGATGCCTCATCTTCTGGTGGCGGGCGCCACGGGCACAGGAAAAAGTGTTTCGCTCAATGCCATGATCAACAGCTTGCTTTTCAAGGCGTCTCCCGACATGGTCCGTTTCTTGATCATCGACCCAAAGAGGATTGAACTCTCTGTTTACGACGACATCCCCCATCTTCTTCATCCCGTTGTCACCCAGCCAAAGGATGCCACCAAAGCGCTTCGATGGGCTGTATCGGAAATGGAAAGGCGTTACACCCTCCTCTCCGATAAAGGGGTGAGAAATATTGACGCCTATAACCGTAAGGTGATGAAAGACAAGAAGCCGACCGCACCGGATGAGGAGGCTGAGAAAAGCCTTCCTTATATTATCGTTGTCATCGACGAACTGGCCGACTTGATGATGACTTCCTCGCGGGATGTCGAGGAGGCGATCACCCGTCTGGCCCAGATGGCGAGGGCCGCAGGGATCCATCTTATTATCGCAACACAGCGACCCTCTGTGGATGTTCTCACCGGCATCATCAAGGCCAATTTCCCGGCACGGATCTCCTTTCAGGTCTCCTCCAGGGTTGACTCCCGGACGATTCTCGATTCCATCGGGGCTGAAAATCTCCTCGGAGAAGGGGATATGCTTTTCCTTCCCCCCGGGGTCGGTCGAATTATGCGAATTCACGGCGCTTACATTAGCGAAGAAGAGGTCAAAAGAGTGACGGACTTTTTAAAACAGCAAATGAAACCGGACTACGACGCCACGATCCTGACTGAAGTTTCAAGAGAAGAAGAGGATGATGAAGAAATCGAGCTTGACGAAAAGTACGATAAAGCAGTGGAACTCGTTATTCAGAGCGGCCAGGCATCGATCTCCATGATTCAACGGAAACTCAGAGTAGGGTACAATCGCGCGGCCCGCATGATCGAAGCTATGGAGAAGAACGGTATTGTGGGACCCTCAGACGGCGTTCGTCCAAGAGACGTTTACGGCAGGGGCGAGGCATAGGGGATAGTGAACATTTGGAAAAGTTTCCAAGCGTTTTCATGTCGAATGAACTCTAAGAGTGACCAAGGAGGGTGAGGCGCTTTACGAGGTGTAAGGCTCACGGAAAATCAATCATTCAAATGAGACTTC
This sequence comes from Deltaproteobacteria bacterium, assembly GCA_037380925.1. Lineage (GTDB taxonomy): Bacteria > Desulfobacterota > DSM-4660 > Desulfatiglandales > HGW-15 > JARRRH01. Next base: position 6,981 of record JARRRH010000062.1, read on the forward strand.
TTTTTGCCTTTAGCCTTGGGGCGTCTAATGGCAGGCTCTTGCGAAAAATGGCCATGGCCGAAAACAGGAGGGTTTGATACGAACACATTTGGAGGTTACCAACCATTTAGAGGTTTTTTCCTAAGAGAAATGCCAAGAATCGCCTGTATTGCTTTGTCTTTTATGATGCTTGTTTGGGTTAAACCTGGTTTTGCCGGGGATCAAGTGTCATCGGTGATCCAGTGCATTCAGAAGCGATACGGCAATCTGCCCGGCTTGACCGTTTCCTATGAAAGGGAAATCCTCACCCGGTCCATGGCCCTGCTTGGAGACCAGGTCGCTTCGGACCGGGCTACCGGCCGGATTTATTTCAAGCCGCCCCACTATCTGCGGGTAGAGCAGCAGACACCAACCCAGGAATCCGTGATCTCAAATGCAAGCACATTGTGGTGGTATATCCCGGAGAAAAAGAAAGCTTATCAGTACCCTGCCCAAAAATTGGGAAAAGAGCTCAGGATTTTTGCCGACATCTTTCAAGGCCTCGAACAAGCTGAAGAGAGTTTTATTGTCTCCCTCAGCGGTGACGAACAAGCCGGAGAGCGTCAACTCGAACTCACCCCGAATCCTTCCTGGCCCGATATCGACCACATCACCCTCCACCTTGCCTCAAAAGATTGTCGTATCAATAAGATTTAGATCTATAACGTCCTTGGAGGCATGACCCGGTTCATAATGGGAAAGGAAACAGTGGAGAAGAATTGTAAGGCGAGATTCTACACCATTACCCCGCCGGAAGATGTCGAGATTATAAAGGAAGATTAGTGCGACGTATTATAAACAGAGGGACACCAATAAATAGGCGGGTCGTGAAATGATCCATGGAATGTCATCGCGGCACAAGGCGCAAGGCCTAAGGCAAAAACAGGGAAAAACGCCCGCGTGCCTTGCGTCTTAGGTCTCATGCCTTCGTTTTATTGCACCATCATCTTGGAGAGCGTTTTACCCACCCGCTTGAGACTTTCAAGGCTGTCCGCCGGCAAGAAATAGTCCAGATAGGGTAGGGCGGTCTGCATACCCCGGCACACGGGCTTATATTCCGGGTCTCCAGCCAAAGGATTCAACCACATGACGCAGTGTGTTTTTTGCGAGAGGGTTTCCATTTCCCTTTTCAAAAGATCCCTCGCACCAAGATCCCAACCGTCGCTCATAATGACCACCACGGTTCTCCTGTTCAACAGTCTTGCCCCATGATGA
>JARRRH010000063.1:0-8091 GCA_037380925.1 Deltaproteobacteria bacterium
GATGCCACCACAATTACCGAGGTCAGGTTGAAGAACTTGAAGTGAAAGGTCTTCAATATAAGGTGCATATTGCCAACGCGAGAAAATTCGTTCACCACTTCCGATGGGAATGTCAAGACTGTCATACACAAACTTGCCAATCTTCGGGAAAGGCGTGCAGGGCTCCTCATAATAAAAGATATTATATTTTTGTATCCTGCGGCCGATCTGGATAGCAGATTGTGCATCTGTGAAGGAGTGGCCTTCAACAATTAAATCGACATTTGGACCAATCGCTTCTCTCACTGCAGCAACTCTCTCTTCAACTAAATCAACATAATACGGCTTTAAGAGCCTTGTTCGTTCTTCTCCCGTAAACGCTGTGCCATCCCTATCATAGGTAAAAAAATCAATTTTTATCGCGTCGTAGCCATCCCCAACCGCCTTTAAAGAATTATCCGCATAGTCTTGGGTGGAATGAGCTGGTTTAAGCTCAGAACCCCAGCCGAACTGGAGTTGGCTCGCATAACAACGAAGGTTATCTCTTTTTTTGCCACCGAGAAGCTTGTAGACAGGCGCCTCAAAATATTTCCCTTTGATATCCCAAAGCGCAAGATCGAGTGCTGAGATGGCTGAATATATAATGGGGCCGCCGTTTTGAGCAAAGTATGTTTCCTTGTAGAGTTTATCCCATATCACTTCGTTATCGAGAGGATCCATGCCGATTATCATTGCACCCAAATCTTTAAGCATGCCGAACGATGCTAATGCACCAACTCCATAAAGCATCGCCGCCTCTCCATCCCCAAAGATCCCTTCGTCTGTATGCATACGGCAAACGATAGGTCTGCATCGCTTATGAAAATTGGTCCAATCCACTTTTCTGGTATCTGCTGGTTTAGTGTCTTGAATGTTCGGTTTCAATACCATTACGTCGATCTTTGTAATCTTCATGTCTATACCCCCGCTTTTTTGAATATGCCCGATACCGGCTTGACTCCTGTTTTTCCTCTAGTGGCTTCAACTTTCTAATCGGCTTCTCTGTCGCTCAGGGCCGAGGGCCGTATACAGGTAAGGGCCGCCCCGCTTCTAATGCTCCGAGGTCCGGTGCTGCCCCTGTAAAGTCATCGTTAACGTTGGGAAGAAGGCAGCCAGCATCCACTGCCGCACAATTCGGATGGAGCCGGAAATCCAGCTCCTCCTGCTTGTAAACCCTTATCACATTGTGTACATCCGGCCTTTTTACGTCTAGAAATATGTCGTAGTCAATGAGTATACTGTGTTTGTCCTTACCGGTAGCCTGGGCGTACTCGGCGAGAGTCTTGAAGTGTCGTTTTATCCTTGGCTCCGAATAATCCCTCTGAATATCAAGCGGAGGTGAATTCCAACTGAAGGAATAAGATGCCTCCGGGTTAGGACAGAATCCGTTGTAGTCGGATGATGAGTAGTTTGTATAGGTTGTTGCATCAAATATCGGTTCTGAGGGCAGCCACCCAAGAATGAGGTTGTTCCGAAAGTGGTAGTTTGAAGAGTCCAAATTAGCGTCAAATACCCTGGCGACGAATGTGTTATGATAGTAAATCATCCCCGAAGGGTCTGCATGATGCTTTACGGCGCTTGGAACATGGTAAACAATGTTCCGGATAAAATAAACCGGCCCACCAAGGAGCACCTGTGAACTCAAACCATGTGTTCCGGCGTTAATGCAAAAGTTACGTAGGACACGTGTATTATACATACTCCCATCGGCTTCAATAAAATCGTCGTGCATGTTAGTAATGAAATTATTGTAAATATCGTTGGCAACAAACATTCTATCTTTTTTCAACACCTCCTCGACCGGATAGACCTCCGGATGGCCATATGCAGGGTAGCCGTCAGGAACACCATATGTCGCATGATCTATTCCATCATGAAAATTGGCAACGTAATTGTGGCATATGACATGGCCTGACCCCGCAACCTTGACAGCATATTCGGACAAACACGGTCCGACGGGGAATGGCCCGGCGGCGAAGAAGCGATTTGATGCCTCAGGGTCACCCCACCGTTCCACATGGTACGGGTTATGTCTGCCGATAAAAACGTTATCAGCGATATAGAAATTCTTTGATCCAGACCAATCGGTGTGAATACCCTTACCTATATTTTCAAACCGGCATCTTTTAACCGTTAGTCCCCTGGAGCCTGCTATATTTTTGTGTCCTGCCCAGAAAGCGACATCGGTATTCCGAATTGTGAGACCTTCGAAGTAATGATAATTCCCGGCCATTACGTTAAACAGGTTGAAAGCTCCATTGCCATCGAAGACAACTTCTCCATCACCGGCGGCCTTTATCGCAACAGGCTTCTCGGGTGTCCCGCTTTGGGTCAGAAAATATGTTCCCTCGAAATTCGCGCCCTCACCACTCGGCCTTGCGTTGATATCACTTCCGTACGCAGTCCAGTCCTCTTTGTAAATACCTCCGTGGATGAGGATAGTATCTCCAGGCTGGACGCGGGGCGGGGCTATATTGCCCCAATCCGCAACACACCAGCCGATATAATAAGCTGCCATGAGGTTGACAAAAGCCGGTTCTTCCCTCGGTCCCTTATGCTCCCGCGGATATACATGATACAGTTTCCCACCTGCGAATGGTTTGGGCTCGGGACGCGTACGCACCGTCACGACTTTTAGCGGTTCTCCTCTCACACCGTCGGGGTCAGACATCAGAAACTTGCATTCATAGTCTGTGCCAGGTTCCAAATCAAGTATGCTTCCTGCAAAAAGGTTTGGAGTCACATAATCGATTCTGTTATTCGTTGCTCCATAGGATGGTGTAGTCCACCAGTCATCAGTCACCTTGGTAGGGGGGAATGCATATATGCTTTGCTCATTCTGTATTCGCAGAAGAGGCAATGCGTCTCTCCAAACAGTATCACCTCTCTTGCGATATGAGACCTCGACAACGGCGTTATGGTTAGCATCTCCTTCAATATACCATTCGAAACCGAGATTTATGAGCGTTGGAGGCTCAACCACAAATTTACCGGGCCGAACACTATTGTCATCGTTACCGGGGGCAGCATTAGAACTCTTAGAAGCATTCCTTGTCTTCATGTGATCTCCTTCTCTTTTGCTCAGCATCGTCAAAAAGTTTTTGTTGCTTTGGCTTCTCCAAGAACATACTTCCACCGGCATCCCCTAGTCAAGGGGCTACTGAAGCCCCTCCATTATAGAATCCGAAGTAAGGCTGGTCGCAAGCACTTCAGGATGAATCTTGCGCAGAGACTTCCAGCCCCTTTCGGGGATCATACTGCTCATGTCTTCTCCTTGCCGCCCAGACTTTATGCTTTATGTGCTCTGAAAGATCCACCCTATCCTACGCCAAGGTATTCAGACGGTCGTCTGCATAAAATTTCCTCCTCTTTGCCTGCCAAAAAGATATTACCCTCATTAGGGCCGTTCATTTTTTCAAAATGCCTGGCATTCGAGTTGAGTAGTGTGATCCACGTCTAGAGAGCCGAATTATTTGCGAATCGGATTTGCTGTCTTATTTTAGCCCTCCGAGACACGAGCCATACTGATCTTATCTATATTGTTTTGCCTTCATTAACCTTTTGATTATGCTTGACTTTCAATTTCGTCCCTCGCATATTACTCTACAGCTTTTTCCTTCCAACATTTAACCTCCATTCAGGAGACCCCCCATGGAAAAACCCCTCAAAATGGGCAAGCCGTTCTCCTGATGGGACGGTTTCCGTTCTGTCAGGAGGCCACAAATCTCATGCTGGAAAAACCAAACCCGTCGTAAGGTGGGGGAGAAGGGAAGCGATGGCTTCCACAAGTGAATTGTACTGTTCTAGAGTCATGAGAGGCAACTGTCTCTTGATGCTTAAAAGAAAGGAGGCAAAGACATGAAAAAGAGATTGGTAATCGTTTTTGCATTCATTCTCTCTGTTACACTTTTTTATGGCTGTGCCGGTCTGGAGACACGAAGGGCTCCCCAACCTGTTCAAATCGGATCTTTTGGATACAGGCAGTTTCGATGAACCGATGCGGGGCTGCGAGCTTGTGCTTCACACAGCATCCCCCTTCTTCATTACCGGAATCAAAAATCCGGAAGAAGAATTGATTCGGCCCGCCAAGGAAGGAACAAGAAACGTCCTTCAATCGGCAAAGACAAATCCGACCGTGAAACGTGTCGTGCTCACCAGCAGCGTCGTGGCGATTTATGGTGACAATGCGGACATAGCGTTGACTCCAGGCGGTGTGTTCACTGAAAAAGAGTGGAATGTAACAAGCAGCTCTGAACACCAGCCATATTCATACTCAAAGACGATTGCGGAGAAGGAAGCCTGGGCCATCTCCAAGGAACAAGATCAATGGGATTTGCTCACAATCAACCCTGGATGGATCCTGGGTCCATCCCTGTCTAAGAGAAAGGACTCAATGAGTATCAGCACCATGATTCAATTTGGAGATGGTTCATATAAAATGGGGGTTCCAGAATTGTGGAACGGAATTGTTGATGTACGCGATGTGGCTGCTTCCCATATCAAGGCTGGGTACACCCCGGGGGCAAGCGGGAGGCACATCCTCGTGAGTGGAGAAACGAAAATCCTGGACCTCGCAAATATTTTGCGGAAGCATTTCGGAGATAACTATCCGTTCCCTCGAAAACAAGTTCCCAAAATTCTATTCTGGCTCCTAGCCCCGATGCGTGGCTTCACCCGCAAATACGCAAGCAGAAATGCCGGCATCCCGATCAGATTCGACAATTCGTACAGCAAGAAAGACCTGAGCATGTCGTATATCCCCATAGACAAGACGGTCAAAGACCATTTCCAGCAGATACTTGACGATGGCTTGCTCGGAAAACCCTGATTTAATAAAGAGAATGTTCTTGGATGTGAATGAAAGGTGCCAAGCAGCTGGCTCCCTTGGGAGCCGTGGAGGTGGGCGAGCACTTTTACCTTCAACTCTTCGAGAATCGCCGCGGTGAATGGTCTGACGTCTTTCCGATCAAAAAGTGACGCGACCGAAACAATCATGGATATTACAAAGAAACAATATAATCATTGTTATAGATAATTTTGATGTTCGGGACTCTCAGGCACGGGGTGCGAGTTGCGTACGAAGGGAGATGAAGAGTGAAGGCGATCGCTCAGCAGGTACAGGAGAAGGTCAAAGAACTGAAGCGGGTGCCGGCAGTAGCACACGTGCTCCGCATGAACACCCGGTATGCCACCCGGCTGGGAAACCAGTTCGCGGGAGCCATCACCTACTTCTCATTGCTGGCAATGGTGCCCATTCTAATGTTTGCGTTCTCGGCTTGCGGGTTCACTTTGACTGTGGTACGTCCCGACTTGCTGGAGCGAGTTCAGACAGCGATCATGGTCCAATTGCAAGGCGCCCCTGAGGACCTGCAGGCCAAACTGACCGGCCTAATTAGCGGCTTGCTGCGCAACTGGGCCGCGGTGGGTCTTGTGGGCCTTCTCTCGTCGATATACTCCAGCGCCGGATGGGCAGGGAACCTGAAGTCCGCCGTGCGGGCCCAGACGCGTCCGCTTTTTGACATGAAGGAGCGCAAACGTTTCATCCTTCTGGAAGTACTGCTGAATTTCGCGATTCTACTGGGCCTGCTCGTCATCCTGGCACTGACCTTCGCGCTCGCAGTCATGGCCACTTCGTTGACCGGCACGATTGTACACTGGCTTGCACTGGATAAGGTCCCCGGCATCAATGTTCTACTGCGGCTTGTGGGGCCCATTCTCTCGGCCGTTGTCGGATGGGCTATGTTCGTGTACCTTTATAAAGTGTTGCCGGAGGTCAAGTTCCCTTTCCGTATCATCGCATGGGGCGCGGTGTTCGGTTCCGCAGGACTCTTGGTCCTGCAGTACCTCACCGGATTTCTGATGGGCAAATTCTCGGCAAATCCCGCTGCGGCCGTGTTCGGTCCGGTCATTGTACTGATGCTTTTTTTCAACCTTTTTGCGCGTCTTAATCTTTATTTGGCCGCTTGGATAGCGACTTCTGTACAACCGGCTGTGGCTGACCAGATCCAGGAGTTCGACCGTCCATTGCTGAAGACCCCTGAAGCATCGGACCTGGTTCAGCGAGAGGTGCTGGCAGGGCTCGACGAGGCAGCAAAAACCAACAAGCAACTATAACGTGAGTCTCTGTTAGAAAAATATGACCGAAACGCGCGGCCCGCCATCGCATTGGCTCTCCTCGCTACACCTCGGCCCTTTTATCATTGGCGTTTTCAGCATTCCTTTCCGGCTGGTAACGCACCGCGTTATGGTTTCCCCTTCAGCCACAACCAATCGCTTGCTGGCTAAACATCTCCAGCAGCTCGCCTACTTGTTCTGATCTTTGCCCACAATTGCTTCAGGCAGGCGATCGCGGTTGCCGTGGGTCAGCTCAAAAAGGTGGATATCTTCTCTCTTTTTGATGTCTCGAATAAACTCATCCCCCTTGAGCGGAACGGTGGCAAGCACCTGTTTATCGGAGTTCAAGGCATCGAGGACCAGACTGCGAAAACGGCTCGAAGAAAGTTCCATCTTTCCTATTTCATCAATCACAATCAGTTCCACATCTGGATTGAGCAAGTCCAATGTCTCCAGGAACGCCTCGAAGCCGGCCGTATCCACCCCATACTTGCCGACCCGATATTCGCTCTCGACGTCCACGTGGGCCAGGGTTCGGCGCTTTCCATTCATCCCCTGCAGCGCGAAGCCGAGGCGGGACCCCTTGCTCCGAATTTCTGCAGTGTAGAAACCGGCCATATGGACCTGTCTCATCCGCTCGATAATCTTCTGAATGACCGTTGTCTTGCCCACACCCGGTTTCCCCGTTATCAGGGTCTTGGCATGCCTCAGCCGCATCGAGATCACCAGAGCAAAAGTTTCACAGAAGCCCCTCTTGTCAACATTTCAAGAACGCTGCTTTTCACTAGAATTTCTTTCGGAGATCTTCCCTTATGTTGACCATGGCAAGGGTGTCCTGCCCGCAGTAAGCCAGAAGCGCCTGCTTGATTCTTTCCTTCTCCTCCGGCGGTGTGGCCGGATCGATCATCCTTAAGTACTCCAGGCTTGCCTGCTCACCCTCATGAACATCGAGGTTTTCATAGCTCATTTCAGGCAGGAGAGCCGGGGCTACAGACTTGAGGGAAAAAGAACCGTGGAACCCTGGGTGATAGTAATGTTTGCTGATGATCTTGTGCAGATCCTTGATGCGAGACAAGGTGGCCAGTAAGCGCTCCCTGTGGTGGGGTAATTCCTCAACAAGCTTTCTGATAACGCTCTCCTCATAGTTTGTGTAGGTGACAATAGATCCCTTCGTGCCCAAAGCTTCCAACAGCGCTGCCGTGAGCTCCTCTCTTGGGTCCCTGTTCTCGGAGCAGAGATATTCCTGGTGTGCAACGCTCCCGTCCTTGCGAAGAATGTGGTCGGACCACTGGAAAGGTATGGCCTGATAGGGCCTTGTTCCGCAGTACCGGGGAATCCCAAGACTCAGTGTTTCAAAGTCCAGGAAGTGCACAGGATGGACCATTCCTTCCAGCTGCTTTTTAAGGTCCGCTGAAACGTACTCCTTGTTGTTGACAACACACGACCTGATCCGTTGTTGAAGGGCTGTCAAGGGAAAGGAAGCCGGAATATCCCCTATGTCCTCAATGCCTAAGGCTGCTAGGTCATTTAACTTCTTTTGCGTAATACCTGAGAGATTCATCACCCAGTGTTCCGGCATGTCTTTTGTACAATGCTCAAGGAACTCGCACTCATAGGGGTTCTTGCAGTGGCGGCCAGGTCTGATTGCCGGTTCTTCAGGTTTTGCCAGCATGTCATTCAAGCTGGAAATAAGGACTGGGACCTGCTTCATGTATATAAGAGCCTTTTGGCTCAGATCCGCTTGCGAAAACAGCTTTTCAAGATCGAGATGATTTCCGTCATACACATATTGATTGTTGAGATGCATCAGGATGACCTGATTTATTTCCAACCCTGACCCTTTGAGTACGTAATACTGGACGGCCACATCGGGAAGATGGATCTCTTTCTCAGAAGTCGAAGATTTGACCTCGATCATGTTCCACCTTCCGTTGCCCAGCCTTTCAAGGATGTCCACCC
>JARRRH010000064.1:0-11003 GCA_037380925.1 Deltaproteobacteria bacterium
AGGAAGCCGGTATCTGCGAAATTAGGCCGGGGATTGAGAGTTTAAGTACGCCTATTCTGAAACTCGTAAAAAAGGGAACAACAGCGTTACAGAACATACAATTGTTGAAATGGGCTCGAGAAGTTGGATTGTGGGCCGGCTGGACTTTCCTGGTCGGCCTGCCCGGAGAAGATCCCGAGGAATATCGTCGGATGGCTGAGATTGTCCGAACCATAACGCATCTTCAAGCTCCTCTTGACTTGTGTTTGGTGAGGGTGGATCGTTTTAGTCCCTACTTCACCAAACCGGAAAAATACGGACTTTGTCGAATCCGCCCCCTGGAGATTTACCGTCATATTTTTCCCTTCGATGGATCCAACCTCTATCAACTCGCGTATTTCTTCGATTATGACCATATTGACGACAGAAATCCTGTAACCTACCTTCAGCCTCTCATAGAAGCTGTAAAAAATTGGAAGCAAATTAAAAATGCCAGCCTGACCTGCCGTGCACAAGGCGAAAAACTCGTTATTCAAGACGAGCGCCCAGGCCGCAAACATCCTTCCTTCCTCCTTACTGGTATCCAGAAGGCTATCTACGAGTACTGTGATCAAGTCCGTTCGCTATCTGCCATCGAGGCTAAAATCAACGCGCTTGCCAAATTACAGTCTGAAACCGGTTTGCCAATCTGTTCGCTGGAAAAATGTCAAACAAACAGGGAGCTATGTGAGGATCAGGCAGGCTTCAAAACACAAAAGCATCCAGAACGGCGGTATAATAAGCGGAAGTTAAAATTTTTAATTGAAGAGCTTGTCGACTTAAAGCTGATGTTGGAAGATGATGATAAATACTTGAGCTTAGCGGTTATGGCGTAAGCAAAACGGCTAAGGGCCCGCGCAAAAATAACTTCACATTTTTATGCGCCGATGCATCCTGCCTGGCGGCGTTGCCAAAGCGCAGAAATATCTCGATATTCCTCCGCTTTGGCGCCTTGCCAGACAGGCGCCTCAACACCTAAAAATGTAAATTTATTTTTGCACGAGCCCTAAATGTGTGTTGAGTGAAGGGCTTTGTAGTAAAAATTGTGAATAATAAGATATTCGTTTGGATCATTCACTACAAGCCATATCAAAAAAACCTTTTGGCCCAATATCTTTGTCGGAGGCAAAATTTAAATCCTCGGAATACTATAGTATACCTCGGGTTTAAATTTCGCTTCCGCCGCGATCTTGAACCAAAATCCTTTTTTTGAGATGGCTTGTAATCTGAAGGGTATCCATCATCGGCTACGGCCGTGCCCAAACCTTCCACGCCAACGGCGTCAACTGGAGAATGCCGCACCTCGTGCTTGTCATTGCATTGGTCTGTTTCTAGCGGAACTGACCCGGATGTAATCTTCGACGTATGAATCGATCAGGCTGGCAAATAGGGTCTCTAATCGTTTGACACAGGCAAAATCCCGCATTACCCGTGTATAAGTCTCGCTATCTATTCCCATTTGCTCGAGAAAGCGTTGCTTCGAATCCGGGTCATCAAGACCAAAATCCTTTTCAAATTCACGGCTCATAATCCGGATTTCGTTTGCACTGATCTCGATACCTAACCGCGCCGCCTCGCGACGGGCTAAAATAAACAACAATGACTTCTTCTTGGCGACTCCCCAGCTTTCGCCGCAGAATGTTATCTGATTGTCGCTCCGTGGTTTTGTATTGGGGTCCATATTCTTTAAAGTAAAACGCCGATCACAAAATTCGGAGTGACGAACATCTCTTTCGAGTTTCAGTTTACCAGGGACACATAACCGTACTATATGCGATTTTTCCACCGCCTATGAGTAGTTGCGGCTTCATCTGGTCGAAGACGCTTGCATTTACCTGATAGTACGGTTGTTGGAGTCCGATATTGCTTGTTCGATAGAGGCTTAATCCACCCAGAATTTGACTTTGATCTTTAGATTCTAACTCCTCTTCCACAGGCAGGTCGGCAATAATTATTTTTGACATGCTCCATCCCTCCCTATACAGCTATAGGCCGCGTAATGGACCATTAATAAAGGTATACATAATGTAATTTACCAAATAGCCTCGCCAAGTCAAGAAATATATGCAGAGCGATTCATAATTGCGGGCGCCATACTGTTGCCAAGCTCTCACAGCAGCGAGGCAGGCCCCTGCTAAAGCAAGGCACTAAAAATATAGAATATTTTGCATATTCCGTCAATGGAACTGATCCAAACAGCGATTGGCCGATAGCTCACGTGGGCAAATTCAGAGGCTAAGGGCTCGCGCAAAAATAAAATGTGATTTTATTTTGCGCGAACCCTAAGATTGATTTTTTATATTGGGATGCTAAAATACTTTGTATTGATGCGTACGTTAACGGGCTTATAGGCCTATGTTCTGTCAGAAATAGACAGATGCTATGAAACGCAGGATGTCCAGTAGTTTTCAATTGGCACCGTGTGGTATGCTGAGAATGGCTATGTGGCCACGATCGGTTTTCGATGCCTTTGGCGATAGCCAACTGGCACAGCTGGCAGCAGAAACCATGCACAAGTCATCAGACAGCGAAGCCTACCGGGCTCGATACCAAAAAATACTCACCAACGAACGTTCGGCGCTTCACTCGCGCACCCTTTGTGATGAACGCTTTTTAAAAGCGCTAACTGTGTCCAATCCCGATTTCGCGCAGCGTATTCAAAGACACACGGAAAGACTTAATCTCCATCGGCCGCGCAATAAATGGATGCGCCATCTCGAATATAGCCTCTATCGCTACTTAGCGCGTGCCGTGGGCCGTCCGGTGCCTTGCAGCCTGTGGTCAGGGGTGAACCTTGCCTTATTCGGCAAACACGATCAGATCATGGCCGAAGATCCGCGTTACTTGTTTACACCTGATCTGCGTCCTTTTCAGGCCATCCTTCGGGCATTAGGAGCAACTGAGACATATCGCCGAAAGGTTGCCTGGTGTGTCAATCCGACCCTCGCATGCAATGAGGATGGATCATGGACTTTATGGGCTAGAAAGGCAAAAGCACCAGGTGACATCAGGTGGCCTGTCGAGTACCACCTGAAGGGATCTGCATTGATTGATAGGGCGATCGGGGCGATTGAACCCATCACACCGGCAGCTTATAGCGATTTGGTGAAGGCGGTTGTTGGGTCGGCAGGAATCCTCCACAAAGAAGCCCACTTAATGTTGGAGCAGTTTATTGACGCCCAGGTGCTGGTAGGTGGGCTTGATTTGCCCTCTTTTTTCAGCAATCCTGAAGATGCCTTGCGCGAAGCTGGAAGATACCTTTTGTCTTCACATCGTCGACACTGGGAATTGGCGGTAGCTGCGCTGATTGAACTATGTAACAGATTGTCATCGACCTATGATGATCTGACACTTCAAGAGGTTACAGAGGCGGAGAATCAGGTTCGCAACGTGCTCATCCAACTCATCGAGGCGCTGGGAACCAACGATGTGGCGTTGCCGCAACTCCTTCTGCGCGTCGATTTAAAAGCGCCCTTCCGGATGGAGATGGGGCCGGGTACAAGAGAGAGAGTAGAGAGGGGTTTGAGATTGTATCTGCGTCACCGCCAGGCCTTGGGAATGGGGCCCGCATTCAGACAGGCGTGGTGGCAGCAGCTGCGTGAGCGATTAGGTGGCGGTCAAATAATCAACGCTGTGAATCTTTTTCGGCAGCACCCCTTTCCAGGCAATGAACCCATCACCTGGCAAGCGCTTTCAGAATACGTCGGTGCCGATAGGCAGATCGAGGACCGTATTCGGCAGTGGGAAGCACTCCTGGGCAATAACGCAGTGCTGGTTACCGTGAACGCCGAAGGTATGGGCCGTGAGTGCCCACTCGGCTGTTTAATAGCGGGACTGCCTGGATTTGCAAGCAGGGAACCAGGCGCGTTAGCTATTGGTGGGCTGCTCGATGAGCCCATTCCCATTTATTCACGTTTTGCTGACCTGCTTAACCCTGGATCGTCATTACCGGACGACCCGCTCTTTCATTGGTTTGATAAAACCTTGCAAGAGTTGTCTTCCAATGCCGGTATCAGGATATACGAATATGCAGGCTCTGCCGATTGGAATCCCAACTCCTTGGTGCGACCGCCTTTCAATGTCGAAAGGATTGCACCCTTTAGCACCGTAAACAGATCGGTTGATATCCGCAAGTGGTGTTTGAAATTTGATAAACAACGAAACGTTCCTTTGGTTGTGATTCATCCCCAGACAGAAGATGCCGCAAGCGTTGAGAGGGTTTATGCGGCCATATTTTCATTTTGTTCGGCATCGGTGCATATATCGGATCCATTGGCAGAACTACTTTTAACTTCATCATTTCGTGATCGCCCGGTTCCCTTTCAGGCTGCTACTATACCTTTCAAAAAGGAGCTCAACAGAAATACTACATCGCCTAAAATTCAGCTCGCGGATGGATCCGTGATCCGAAGTCGAAGAACATACATCAACGGAGATGAACTGGAAGAACTTATCTCAGCGACATCAGCCAAGCAGTTTCAAATTTGGGCTGCTTTTGCGAAAACACACCGGTTGTCTGATATGGTGGCCGTGCGTTTGGACGATCGTCCATCGCTGCTGATGAAACGGGATAGCCCTCTTGGGCTTGAGGCTGTTTTAAAAGGGGCTGGGAGGCAAACCAGTGTCATAATGGTGGAAGATTTGGATATGAATTCTTTCGTTGACTTTCCAAACGGAGAAAGCTATGCCTTGGACATCGCCTTTCCCATTAAATTTGAAAATCATCATTGGTCGTGTGGTGATAAATGAACCTGCATTGGTATCAGTTTAATGTCGGCCTTGTCCGGCAAAAAGGGGATGCACGTCCCAGTGCCAGGCATCTTTTCAAATCTCTACTCCCGTATATTTCAGAGGCAGCCTGTTTTTTCTTTGTAAGGAAACCACCGGATGTAAGACTTCGTTTTCAGATCAAACAAGGTGCGCTGGCGGATTCCATCGAAAAGAAGCTAGAGGACTTAGCGAAAATGGGCTTTATCCATAATGCTGCCAGCGTTGTTTATGAACCTGAGGTTCATCTATTTGGTGGGCCCGCAATAATGCCTTTCATTCATCAGCATTTTTATGTCGATTCCCAGGCCTGGATCGAACTTGATTTGCTCTCCGATAGAAAACCGAGGAGCCACTGCTTACTCCAAGTATCAAGAGCTCTGATGGATGATTTGTTCATACAGACCCTGAGCCCGTACGATGAAGAAATATGGGATGTCTGGCGAAACCTTCAGCGTATGCTACCATTGACCGAAGAGAAGTTTGAAGACAGTGCGGCTGCGACCATTGATGCACTGGAGTCTTGCAGTTGCAAGTCTCAGGCTGTGTGGATTCGACGTTACCGGGAGGCCAATACCAGCCTGGCTGGGAAGCTTGCCTTGCATGCAAAGTTTGGCAAGCTGGAGAGCGGCGTACGATCCATCCTGGCTTTCATCGCTCTGTTTCACTACAACCGTTTTGGTTTGTCGGCGAAGGCTAGATGTATTGCCGATACCATGGCAACAGTCTGGGATCCCAGACAATATCTGATCGGTGCTGAGCCGGACGACGCCAAGCGTTGGGAAAAAACCAACAGCTCAAGAAAAGATCAACCAAGGTAGATGATGAATCGCTGCGGGTCCACTCAATGGGGTAGCATTCACAGGTATTGATTGGATAGCTTTTTCGTGAACCCTAAGATTCTGACTTGATGCGCCGCAGTTCGATTGTAACCCTATTGGTCGTGTCTGGGCAATCCACCGTAACAGTGGCCGAGTCATCCCAAGGAAAGCTGCCGCCAAATTGCAGCATAAGAAGATACGGGAAGGCTGCGTAATACAGGTAACCGCAGAGACCATTGGGGTTGCGCGCGCTCAGATGAACTACATCACCCAGCTTGTGGCAGGCATTGCACGTCCCTTTTACTTTTTTCACCGTAGCCAATACACGAAAGCCTTTTTCTGGAATCATGCGACACCTTCTTTGGACGAGCGATCCAAGATTTGTTGCCGTTCGGCCCATAGTCGGCTACCAATTTCGGGCTCTGTTACAAGTGAAAGAAACTGATTTTCACTAGCGGCGACAAGCCCCATATCAACCAGATTTTCAATCAAGGATCGCTGGATTTGTGGTATAAGATACATGTGCTTTGGCGTACGAACTGCTTCCAACGCTTTTGCTTGATCAGGATAAAGGATCTGGGTGCCGGCTTTGGCTACGGACCGACTGTCATGGACTGCAACCTTACCGTTACCTAACGATTGTGAGTAAAGAAAGGGCGGATTGTCAGAGTTAAACCAAGCCACGGCCCATTTACGAATCGCCGTATCAAGGCGTGTTTGGAGGCCAACATCCAACGTGAACTCAGTTTCGTAATCTCCGATAAAGTGCTGGGCAACGCCTTCTGCATACTCGCCATACAGATCAAAATAGACAGACCATGGTCGTAATCCGCGGATACCATAATGCTTCGGATTTCTATGGTATTGACTGTATCGTGAAATTCGAATCGGCCCCCAACGCGTGGGAGGTTGCAGGTGTTCGATTTGAGGGATTAGGGCGAGTATGATTTCGTAGTCCTCACGTTTCTCCCCCGGAATAGCTGTCAATAAATTCCAAATGACGTCCAGGCCCCGTGAGCGCGTATCTCGCAGCAGACGAACGTTTTCGAGGGCCCTGACACCTTTTGACATCAACCGAAGTACATTGTCAGACAGTGACTCAATCCCCGGCTGGATCTCTGTGATACCGGCTCTAACCAATGTGTTGATATCTTCTTCCTTTAGATTGGATTTAACTTCGTAGGAGAGAGTGACATTAGTGCCCTGCTCAATGAGCCGAGACAGAAACCTCTCGGGAAAATCTTGGGCCATAATAGTGTCTGCGGCGTAGAAATGGTGCACGCTATATCGTGAAACCAAATCTTCAATCTCCTTGATTAGCTTGGCAGGCGGTTTAACGCGGTACTTACCGTTGGGGTCGTTGAAACCACAGAACGTACAACCACACCTCTCACTCCACCAACAACCACGTGACGATTCGTATATGAGCCAGTAAGGGATCTCTTTCGCCGGCATCGAGATTTGGTCTGCAAGGAAAAGTTCTATTTCTTCAAAGTAGTCGTCATAATTTGGTGCAGCAACGTTCTTTAGGTCATCAATCGGCTCACAATGGATGACGCCCTTGACTGGAAGCTTCCTTTTATCTAAATATTCACGGCAGAATTCTGGAAAGGCGATATCGGCTTCTCCTGAAAAGACATAATCAAACGCGTCTGTCATCGCTTGGATAGCACTTCCCATCGGTGCGGCAGCATTGGCACCTCCTAATACCGTTATAATTTCCGGCCGAAGTTTTTTTAGAAACCTGGCAATGGAAATGCTGGCAAGAGTCTGCTGGCACATGGCGCTGAAGCCAACGATCCGGGGATGCCAGCCAAGCAATAACTCGGCTGTATGAGAAATGAAGCCAGGGACCTTTGCGGCGCAATGGGCAACCTCAGCTTGGGTGAGTGAGGGCGGTGTCATGATTTGAGATAGTGGATCATGCATTTGGGTAAGGGTGTTCAGAATGTGGGAATGCATGTGTTCCCGTTCAGGAAAAGCGGTCGCCATGAACACGGCCTCTCCCAGCATCTTCCGAGGGGGGGAGGCGGAGAGGCGTTCACAGAGTTCACAGCCGATGTGTGCAGCAAAGGAGACACTTGCGTAGTGCACCCTTGTGGGAACCCCGGCTTGGGCACAAGTGGCTGCAAGCACGCTGGCGCCCAAAGTCGGAATTTTTGGATTTAAAACGGGTGGGACAACGATAATTATTTCAGGTTCCCGGCAATCCATTTGGGCCTTATGATCCATGCCCCTGCATTCTTAAAGCGCAGTATGGTATTCTACTGGGCTTCAGGAATGAATCGTGTATTGTCATTAACTTCTATAACGAAACATTATAGTTTTTTATTTGCTTCTCAATCCATTCTCTGTATAGTTCATCAGCGATTTCAGCTTTGAGCTTGTATCTTGAGTCAATTGGGGTATGTTTATACGGGACTGATCTAAATCGCTCTTCTAATTACTCATAGGAAACGACACTGTCAATTAGTTTTGCCTGTCTTTTGGAGCCAATCCTGCATTTCATTTGCCTTGTTCAACCCTAGTTTTGCTCGCGTGGCATCCGCACCCTCCTGAAGCTCAGCATCCGATACCTCTATGCCTTTTTTCTTGGCCTCTTTTGCAGCGATTTTAAAATTTATGAATTCTCGGGCTAACGGGTAGAAATTGTTTGAGAGTTTGAGGAAATTAATGAAGGCCTGTGCCGAAATGGTTTCATCATCGATTTTAATCGCATAACTCATTTCGTCCTCCTTGTTTCAAGTATGAATTTGTTGATTGTGGATTTTGAAATCAGCACTCCTTTCTCTGGTTGGTAATGAGTTCACAACCGCTCCCTGCGGTTGCTGATCGATACCAAAACCATCTATCTGTACAGAAAATTAGACCATATGCTCTGCTTGTAAAACCTAGTATGTCAGAAACAAATCCCACGTCAAGAGGGTACTGAGATGCACCAAATACAAGCGCAAAACCCCGGGTTCGACAGTCATAGTCGCACGGAGACTGGAAAACGACAACATATCAGTCAGATACAGATTATTTGCCTACTAACATCGAAGCCGGGATAAAATATAAGCTGCTAACGAGTGTCCATCCAGAAATAGGCAAATTTGGTCGAGATCAAGGCGTCGGGAAAAATTTAACCGCAGGCATATGGTTGATATTCCGAGGATTAAATTTTTCGCGCAACGCCGATATCGGGCATTTTAAATATAATGGATCCTTTGGATTAACAATTATGTTTCAAAACAGCGCATGCCAGCGAAAATATAAGGCCAATGATCCTTGGTGCGACTCTTAAAATATGGGTTGACATCATAAAATCTTAGATGTTATCAATAGGTTATGGCACTTTTGCAGCCGGCAGCGTAATGGCTCGTGACCTGTTGGGTCCATTGCCGAAAAACCGGGGAAAGGTGGGAGAGCGATGCGATACGAAGGGTTTGCCCTAGTTGTTTGGGTGATCCTGATGCCGACCGCCTGCCTAATGGGGCCGGACTACGAACGGCCGCAGATTCCGGAGAAGACTCAATGGTCTCAAGAACCCAGCCCCATCAGCTCACCTGGACAGATCATCCGGAGCGATTGGTGGTCCAATTTTCAAGATCCGTATCTGAATCAACTGATCCAAACTGCCGTTGCAGAAAACTACAATCTGAAAATCCTGCTTGCCCGGATCGACGAAGCAGGTGCGGGACTGACTACCGCCCGGGCCGCTCAATTGCCGACCGCGGATCTTACGGCCAGTGCCGAATATACCAGGATGGGTATCGAAGGGTCCTCGTCTACGATCGATACGGAAAGTTATCAGGCCAGCGCGTCCGTTAAATGGGAACTGGATATCTGGGGTAAAAATAGAAGGGGTTATCTGGCCAGTGAGGCCAGCTACAAAGCCAGCCAGGCCGATTATCGGGCCGGTTATTTGAAGATGGTTTCGGATGTTGCCACAACCTACTTTCTGATTCGCGAAATTGATGAGAAGCTGATTATTCGAGAGCGTTTTTACAAGGATAGCCTCCAAAAGTTGACCATCTATCAGAATCAATTCCGGGAGGGGCTTGTTCCAGATTGGCAAGTGTCTCGGCAAGTCGCCGAAGTTAAAGGCCTCAAACAGGGCCTGCTGGATCTGGAAAGAATTCGAAAAATCAACCAAAACCGGCTGGCCACCCTGTTGGGAAAGCCTGCCGGCGATTTTGCCGTGCCAGCCGCCACATTGCGGGATCATCTTCAGCCGTTGACCGTACCGGCGGGTTTGCCCTCCGAATTGTTGTTGCGACGACCGGATGTTGTCGCTGCTGAATACCGCCTGCTGGCGGCAACCCACCGCGTTGGGGGCGCTAAAGCGGCCAGGCTTCCCTCCCTGTCATTGACCGGCGAGCTTGGTGTGGCCAGCTCAGCCTTGTCAAAATTGCTGGATCAATTCACCCTGGGTATTGCACCGGAGATCTTCGCACCGCTATTTGACGCCGGCCGCCGAAAGGCCGATCAGCGCGTCAGCGAGGCCAGGGCGCAGATTGCCCAGAATGAATACCTGAATACCGTCATGGGTGCCTTTGAAGAGGTTGAAAATGCGCTGACCAACCTCAACAGCCGTTTCTCCCAGAAGAAATTATTGGAAGAGCAAGTCAAGAGCTTAGAAAGGGTGCGTTTGCAGACTCGGGCAAAATTCACAGAGGGGCTGATATCTCAGCTGGAAGTTCTGGATATCGAAAATGGACTGCTCTCAGCGGAAAACACACTTGTCGAAACACACCGTCTGCTGCTTGATGATACCGTTACTCTTTACAAGGCTCTTGGCGGGGGGTGGCCACAAGAGGTTGTGCAATAATGGTTGACGAGACCTCACTGGCCCTGTGTCAGCGTGATGCGACAATTGTATCACGTCATCGAAAAAGCCGTAGGTTTGAGTCCTGGTCCTTGCTCAGCTCTCCTGTTGTTTGAATTGTGAGGGATCACATTTGTTAATCCAGTACTGCAACATTACGCTGTCTTTCGATCTCATTGGATGTACTGGATTAAGATTTTACCAGCGCAGAACAAGCGGCTTTTCACATTCGGATGCAATTCATGAAATGCCCACCATACAGGCTCAGACTAGTCCCGGTCAATCCTGAATCCGGCCTTGATTCAATCGTCGTCGAAGAATTTCCTTTTTTAATTGGGCGGATCGGCAGTCGTTTCGAAGCCTATGGGAAGCGGTTTCCCGAATCGATTCGTACCTTGTCTCGACAGCACGCCCAAATTACCTGTGATGAACACCGCTTTTATCTTCAAGACCTATTCAGCACCAATGGAACCTACCTGTCGGGCCGGCCTTTAGCCGATGATCACCTGTAACCGATTAGCCACGGCGACCGGGTCGGTTTTTGATGTTTTTTCATCTACCGTGTGGACCTCGAACCTCTCGATAGC